>JANPEU010000634.1:0-9246 GCA_031423175.1 Bacteroidota bacterium | reverse complement strand
CAAAGAAAAATAAGCTTCACGAATTTTGATAAATTTTGAATTGCAAATAGCTTTGGCATGATATTTCATAGTAGTAGCCGGACTAAAAATCTTAAATATGAAAAAAACAGCTCTGGCCACTATCGCAATCGCAATTATCTCCACCTTAGCATTTATCAGTTGTAAAAAAGAAAGTTCCTCCGGATACCAATTTTCAGTTCATCTTACGGATGCACCTGCTGCATTTGAAGAAGTGAATGTGGACATCCGCGAAGTGAAAGTGAAATTGAGAGATGATTCGGCAGGCTGGGTAAGTTTAGCTACAAATGCAGGAGTATATAATTTACTCGGCTTACAAAACGGAGTTGATACGCTGCTTGCAACCGGCACACTCCCTTCAAATTTTGTTCAGGAAATACGTTTAATTCTCGGCACAGCTAATTCAGTAAAAGTGGGCGGTCAAATTTATCCGCTAGCAATGAATAGCAGTGACCATCAGAAACTGATGATTAAAGTGAATAAACAAATCAGTTCTCAGGTTGATTCTTTAATTGTTGATTTTGATGCAGGGCTTTCAATTCATCAACAAGGCAATGGCACTTATCGGTTACAACCCGTATTAAAAATAAAATAAATTTTAGGATCATAAATTAAAAACGGCTGACAGAAATGACAGCCGTTTTTTATGGCAATGTGTTCAAAAATGGGTGGTGATTTTTAATTTTTATAATAAATAATTAATATGCCAGAGTCTTGTCTTTCCGAGGCTCTGCGAGGAATCTCAGAGAAATTGAAAAAAGAGAATGTATTTTAATTCAACAAGGTTTCAATATTTGAAGCCTCTGAGATGCTTCGTTCCTCAGCATGACAAAACTCCAATAGATTGATGATTCATTTTGTACTCGAAATGCGAAACTTAAATGTTATTGAATTTCATTTTAGATATCGAAGCCCCTGAAATGTTTCGTCTTCAGCATGACAAGACTCTTTTCTTCAATTTTTTATTTATAAAAGAAATTTGTCCAACATTTAAATTTCTAAAATAGAATATTAATTTATTAAACATAGAAACTAATATACGTGCAGGCTAGTTGGCACTCCATTTATTTGTTAATCCCATGCAAGGGCACTTGCACCAAGTATAGCAGCATCCGATTCTTTTAAATGACTCACCAGGATTTTTACTTTGTTTTGAAAAACTTTTATCAGGTTTTCTTCCATATACTTTCTGGTAGGTCCTAAAATAAATTCACCAGATTTTGTAAGCCCGCCGAAAAGTACAATAGCTTCGGGGCTGCTGAACATAACAGCATTTGCCAAAGCCAGTCCTAATATCTTTCCCGTAAACTCAAATACATCCAATGCAATTTTATCATTTTCCAAAGCCGCCTCATAAACAGCTTTTGAATCTAATTTTTCTTTTGGAATTTTTCGTAACAAACTGGGTTCAGAACTCTTGCCAAGCATTTCAATTGCAGTAGCTGTAACTCCGGTTGCAGATGCATAACTTTCCAACGATCCTTTTTTACCTGTACCACTATGCAATCTTCCATCCGGAATTACAATAGTATGCCCCAGTTCACCAGCAAAACCATCATGCCCATATATCAATTGACCATTTGCAATAATGCCGCTTCCAACACCAGTACCCAATGTGATCATGATAAAATCTTTCATTCCCTTTGCAGCGCCATACATCATTTCACCGATAGCAGCAGCGTTTGCATCATTTGTAAGTACAACGGGTAATCTAAGTTTGGCTTTTATCATATCAGAAAGTGGAATCACACCTTGCCAGGGTAGATTAGGAGCATACTCAATGGTACCCGTATAAAAATTTCCGTTAGGTGCTCCTACTCCAATTCCCTTAATGCGGTCTTTACCACCAGCTTTATCAATCAGTACAGTCAATTCATCATTCAGCTCTTCAATAAATGTTTCGACTGTTGCATGTTTCTTAGTTGACAGATAACCGTTGTACAATACATTTCCATCTGCATCTACGATTCCGAATTTGGTTCCTGTACCGCCAATGTCAATACCAATTACGAGTTGATCTTTTTCTGACATAAGTACTATTTTAGAAAATAGTCCCGACTATTTCCGGAACTGATCTAGTTAAAAATAAATATTTTAATGACCTGTTCCTTTTACTTTACTCAATTCATCTAAATCTATTCCCTGTTCTTTCAAATCACTTTTTGACTTGATAGCATAATATGCTAAATACACAAAGCAAGCTATTCCTACAACATAAGAAAGACTAATTCCCAAAATATGATCTGCAGATACATAGCCTTGTAACAAACTGATTACACCACCACCACAAATCATAAATATAAGAAAATTTGAACCTTCGCTTGTATGCTTTCCTAACCCGGAAATAGATAAAGTGAAAATGCAAGGCCAAAGGGTTGAACAAAATAAACCAACACTACAAATAGCATATACACTTATCTGATGATCCGGAGAAAAAATTGCAACAAGTAAAGCAATGATTCCACAAATACTAAAAATAAGTAATTGTTTTGCCGGGTTACCCATGCTTAAAAGATTTGCAATAATTAAAGCAATTATTACAAGAGCATATATGAAGAATGGCTGCAAATCATTTTTAGCAATGGCATTAACCAATAAGAAAACTCCAAATGCTAAGTAAGGCATTAAAAACTGTAATATTTTTTTTGTGCTGCTGGAAAAACCAAAAGCTTCAGCTGAGGCTGTCCACCTTCCAATCATTAAGCTTGCCCAAAATAAAGAAATGTAGGGGGCTGTTTCACTCGTTGGTGTTCCTAATTTTTGTTTCATAAATTCAGGTAAATTAGCAGCAGTACTTACTTCAACACCAACATAAACAAAAATTGCAATCATGCCAAGCCATAATTGTGGGTATTTAAAAGGAGAGCCACGATCAATCCATGTAGATTTTGCTTCCGCAAGGTCTTCAGTATTACTAACTAACTGATTGGGGACTTTTGAAAAATAAAATATTACCGCTACTAATAAAAAAGCACCTCCTAAAATTAAATAAGGAATTTTTACAGAACTTAAAGAACTGACCATAACAGTTGAAACTGTGCCAAAAATTGCCAACTTAACTATTAATGGTCCAATCGTAGTTCCAAAATTATTTACACCACCTGCCATATTCAAACGTTGAGAACCTGTGCTTGCACCTCCCATATTAATTGCAAGTGGATTTGCGGCAGTTTGTTGTAACGAAAAGCCTAAACCAATAATAAATAGACCTGAAATGAACAAGGGAAAAGATTCGGAACTGGCTGCGGGAATAAATAATAATGTGCCAATTGCAGATATAATAAGACCAATGCTGATACCATTCTTGTATCCAATTTTATTAAGTAAATCCTGTTTAAGCATTTTGCTTACAATAAAATAAAGTATTGATCCAACTGAGTAGGCTACATAAAAAGCAAAGGATACCATTTGAGCCTGCACTTGTGTAAGATCTAGTTTTTCTTTAAAGACAGGGATTAAAACATCATTGCTTGCTGCAACAAATCCCCAGAAGAAAAAGACACTTACTAAAGTTCCAAATTGCGACCATTGTGTTTTTTGATTCATAATATGTGTTGATTTTTATAAGCAATGAAAGTAACCCGTTTTTTGATACTGAAAAATTTTTAGTTCCAACAGCCAATCTTTCATAAATAATTGTAATTTGAGCCACTAGCAAAATCAATTCTTTTTCATGGAAATAATTCATGTATCTGCTGAATGTTACCCGATGGCAAAAGCCGGTGGCTTGGGTGATGTAGTGGGAGCATTACCAAAATATCAAAATAAAATCGGGCATACTGCCAAAGTAGTGATGCCGATGTACCGTACAAAATTTTTATTGCAAAATGATTGGGAACTGGTACATGAGGGTAATCAATTTCTCGGTGCTCAGTTTTTTCATTATAGTATTATAAAAGAAGCCAACAATAAATTAGGTTACGATTTATATCTTGTTGACATCAACGGGTTATTGGATCGGGAAAAAATTTACGGTTATGATGACGACACGGAACGATTTGTCGCATTTCAAATTGCTGTTTGCGACTGGATGAGTAAATGGAGTCATCGCCCCGATATCATTCATGTTCATGATTATCATGCAGGACTTATTCCTTTCATGGTAAAATTTTGTGGTGCCTTTAGCAATCTCAAATTTATTCCAACTGTACTTACCATTCATAATGCGCAGTACCAGGGATGGATGGGTTGGGAAAAAAATTATTTATTACCTGCATATGATAACTGGAAATGGGGAATGCTGGACTGGAAAGGCAATATTAATCCATTGGCAAGTGCAATAAAATGTGCATGGAAAGTAAATACGGTAAGCAAGAGTTATATGGAAGAATTGCGTTTCAATTCAAATGGGCTGGAAGATTTGTTTGAATATGAAAAAGGGAAATGCACGGGAATCATAAATGGAATTGACAACGAAGTATGGGATCCTGAAACGGATGAGCACCTGGTGAAAAATTATTCAATTGAGAATTTAGAAAAAGGGAAAAAGAAAAATAAAAAAGAACTGTGTAAACAGTTTGGTCTTGATATTGAAAAGCCATTATTCACTTTTATTGGAAGATTAGTAGGAGAGAAGGCTGCCGATATTTTACCCGAAGCAATCAGTTCATCTGTTTATCAACATCAAGGCAATTGTAATTTTCTGATCCTGGGTTCTGGAGATCCGGTAGTAGAAGCGCAACTTGAAAATTTAAAAGAACAACTAAGTGGTTATGTAAATGTCTATATTGGTTATAGTGAACCGTTGAGTCATGTAATTTATGCCGGTTCTGATTTCTTATTAATGCCAAGTCGTGTGGAGCCGTGTGGACTTAACCAACTTTATGCATTGCGTTATGGTACCGTGCCGATAGTGAGAAGTACCGGTGGATTAAAAGATACGGTAAAAGATTTTGGAGAATTGCAGGGATTCGGAATCCGATTTGAGCAACCAACAGTCTGGGATATTACGTATTCAGTAGGAAGGGCTATCGATCTTTTTACGCATAAAAAAGAACAACTCCATTCCATGCGGGAGTTTATGATGGGCATTGATCATTCATGGGAAAATTCGGCAAGGGAGTATATTAAGTTGTATCAGTCTTTGTAGTAAAAATTATTGAGAGAATTCTGATTACCTGATGTTTCATTTTGTTTTCAAAATCTCATTTTTACTTTTTTTCTACTTTATAAATAAGCATCAATCTATTAGCGTCTTGTTATGCAGAGCCTTTACTGTCAAGCTATTTTGAAAAAAATGAATATTAGTGAAACATCTTGTATTTATCAAAGTTTGAGATACTTCACTACGTTTCCGAAAGTTGAGAGAGTCTTAATTTCGCCGTTCAGTATGACAAGACTCTAATTTTTTGAAGAGATTTTTAAAAATCTGAATTGTAATATAAACTATTATCAAAAAAAACTATATTTGAATCTAAGGCATTCTAAATTTTTATCTATCATCTATTATCTCTAAAAAATGGCCATAAGAACGATTACTCACACTAAAGAAATCCTAAGTGTTATACTTGGTGGTGGTGCCGGAAGCAGACTTTATCCTTTAACTGCAAGCCGAAGTAAACCCGCTGTTCCCATTGCAGGTAAATACAGATTGGTTGATATACCAATTTCCAACTGTTTAAATAATGGTATTGGAAGAATGTTTGTATTAACACAATTTAATTCAGCATCACTCAACCGGCATATAAAAAATACGTATCACTTCAGCGCTTTCAGCAAAGCATTTGTTGATATACTTGCTGCCGAACAAACCCCCGACAATCCAACCTGGTTTCAGGGAACTGCTGATGCAGTAAGACAAGGATTGCGTCATATAGAACCATTTGAAAGCGACTATATACTTATTTTATCCGGCGATCAACTGTATCAGATGGATTTTGCAGAAATGCTGGAGAATCATAAAAAACTCGGTGCGGATATTACCATTGCTACAATTCCTGTTACCGACAGAGAAGCACCGGAGTTTGGAATATTAAAATCTGCTGAAGGCCTGATTACTTCTTTTATAGAAAAACCAAAAAAAGAATTGCTGTCCGAATGGGTAAGTGTGACCGGAGATGAAATGAAAGCACAAGGGAGAAATTATCTTGCTTCGATGGGGATTTATATTTTTAACCGTAAACTTCTTTTTGATTTGCTGGATAATCAATATAAAGATGCAACCGATTTTGGTAAAGAAATAATTCCACAGTCAATTGATAAATTAAAAGTTGCAAGCTATCAGTATTCCGGATACTGGACGGATATAGGAAATATTTATTCTTTCTTCGAAGCGAATCTTGATCTTACTTCAGATATTCCTGCATTTAATTTATTTGATGATGAGCGAACTATCTATACAAGACCCCGTATGTTGCCACCAGCAAAAATAAGTGGCACCACTTTGGAAAAAACTATGATTGCAGAAGGCTCTATTATTACGGCTTCAAGAATTGAAAGAAGTGTTATCGGTATCCGATCCAGAATTGGATTGGGCACTACTTTGTTAAGTACGTATATGATGGGAAATGATCAATATGAAACGCTTACTGAAATTGCTGAAGCAAAAGCAAAAGGATTTCCGATGCTGGGTATTGGTGAACGTTGTTATATAAAAAATGCCATCATCGATAAAAATGTCCGCATCGGCAACGATGTTCGAATTAACGGCGGAGCCAATTTACAAAATCAGGATCATGCTTTGTTCACCGTAAAAGACGGAATAGTTGTATTAAAAAAAGGATCAGTGATACCTGATGGATTTGTTATTTAGTTTTCAACTGCAAACGATTTCAGTCCTGCCTGGTGCGGGACTTTTTTATTTAATACAAGTTATGACCTGTTTAAACTCCTTATCTTCCATTTTATAATAATACGATTGCTTATGTCCAGTACAAAACCAGCTTTATCTTTTCAACAGATCATAAATATGAGTGTTGGATTTTTTGGGATTCAGTTTGCGTTCGGATTACAAAATGCAAATGTGAGCCGCATCTTTCAATCACTTGGAGCAAAGATTGATGAGATACCAATTTTATGGATAGCAGCACCGCTTACAGGATTAATAGTGCAACCTATAATAGGGCACATGAGTGATAAAACCTGGATTGGAAAACTGGGAAGGAGAAGACCCTATTTTATGATAGGAGCAATATTTGCATCACTTGCACTCTTTGTTTTTCCAAGTGCATCAATGCTTTGGATGGCGGCTCTTTTATTATGGCTGTTGGATGCATCAATTAATATTTCCATGGAACCTTTCAGGGCTTTTGTTGGCGATATGCTACCTGATAAACAAAGAACAACTGGATTTGCGGCACAAAGTTTTTTTATTGGTATTGGTGCGGTTATATCTTCGATACTTCCTTATATATTAGAAAAATTTGATGTGGCAAATGAATCTGCAACAGGTGGAATACCCGATACTGTAAAATATTCATTCTATGCTGGTGCTGTTATTTATATGTTGGCTGTTACTTATACGGTTATTACTACAAGGGAATATTCTCCGGAACAAATGAAAACATTTGGAGAAATAAGTGAATCCGATCTTCTTTCAAAAAACATTAAAACAAGTTCTGTTAAATTTTTAAACAATGGTGCAATATGGTTTTTTATCGGCGCAGCATTTTCTGTAGTATTATTTATTTATAATCAAAGCAGAGAAATAAAATTAGAGAAAGAATTGTATGTGCTCACTTTGGGTATTGCTGCTTATGGGTTATTTCAAATTGTAGCAGGGTTATTTCATAAATTTAAAATGGATAATGGATTGGTTGAAGTTATGGATGATCTCGGACATCTGCCGGATACCATGAAAAAACTTGCATGGGTTCAATTCTTCTCCTGGTTTGCATTGTTTTCTATGTGGATTTATTCAACACCGGCATTGGCACAATACCTGTATAATACCACAGATACATCATCGGCAACCTATAATAAAATCGGTAATTGGGTCGGGGTGTTATTTGCTTTCTATAATGGCTTTGCTGCATTATTTGCTTTTGTTTTACCCGCATTGGCAAAAAAATATTCAAAGCCTAAGGCACATATGATTGCTTTAATTGCTGGGGGGCTTGGTTTGATTTCATTTATAGTGTTTAAAAATGAAAACTTACTAATTATCAGTATGGCTGGTATTGGTTTTGCATGGTCAAGTATTTTAGCCATGCCCTATTCAATGCTTACACAATCATTACCCGCACATAAGATGGGAGTATACATGGGAATTTTTAATTTCTTTATTGTAATACCACAAATACTTGCTGCAACATTACTTGGATTTTTTACAAAACATTTTTTCGGCAACCACGCAATTTATGCAATTGTTTTAGGAGGTTGTTCTTTACTAGTTGCTGCATTACTTACTTTAAGATTAAAAGATAAATGATCATGAAAAAAATATTCATCCTACTCCTTTATTCAGTAATCCTTATTCCCGGTTCATTATTCTCCCAGGACATTTATCCCACACACTGGTGGGTGGGGATGAAAAATAATAAACTCCAACTTATACTTCACGGCGAAGCAATCGGAAATGTAAATTCAGTAAAAACAAGTTATCCGGGAGTTAGCATAACAAAAATACATCATGCTGAAAATAAAAACTATCTGCTTATTGATTTAACAATTAGCCAAACAGCGAAACCGGGCAAAGTGAAATTTCAATTAAGAGGACCCACTATGACTTTTGAAGATATTGTTTACGAATTAAAACCCCGCAACAAACAAAATGGTATCTCAAGAGTTAAAGGTGTTACATCTGAAGATTTGATTTATTTACTCATGCCCGACCGTTTCAGCAATGGCAATCCTTCGAATGATTTTTTTAATGATATGCGGGATACAGGTCATGATCGCAATAACCCCTTTGACAGGCATGGTGGTGATTTATTGGGTGTGCAAAATCATTTGGATTATTTAAAAGATTTAGGTGCAACAGCAATTTGGATGACCCCGGTGAATGAAAATAATATGAACCGTACATTAGAGAATGGTACGTTACGAAGTACGTATCATGGCTATGCTTTTACCAATCAATATGAAGTGGATAGAAGATTAGGGGGTAATGAAGCTTATAAAAATTTAATTGAAGCGGCTCATAAAAAAGGAATGAAGATTGTCCAGGATGCTGTCTATAATCATATTGGAACCGATCACTGGATGTTTCGTGATTTACCTGCAAAAGATTGGCTGAATCAATGGCCCGTTTATACAAATACATCTTATAAAGATCAGCCGGTATTCGAT
>JANPEU010000633.1:0-2081 GCA_031423175.1 Bacteroidota bacterium | reverse complement strand
TTCCATTGTATAAAGCGCAGCTTTGTTGCCCGGGCTTCTTTTTCTTTTAATGTAAACCGGATGCCTGGTACTATTTTAGTAAAAGAAAGAAATGCCTTATTGCCTTCACTATCTGTAAATTTATTTTGAGTAAATCTTGATACGCTGATGCCGGGTTCAATTTTTCTGAATATACCTTTTGTATAAAAACTATTGAAGATATAACCTGTACCGTTTAATTTTTTTGAACCAAAAGCGTACATAGGTGCAACAAGAAATTGAAATTTTGATGGCGGCATTTTTGTATTGGTAAAAAGCAGTCCCGCCATTGCTTTGTCATAGGTATTAAAACCAAGTGCTGGAAAAACAGTTATCACCTGTTGTTTATCCGTATTTGCACGCAAAGCAAAACCAAAAGGACTTTGAATCGCAATTCCTTTTTTTTCGTTTCCCGGCAATGAACCTGTTTTTGATAAGAAGGAAAAAATGGAATCAAGATTTTTCCCTGAAATTTCTTCTATCGTTTTTTTAAAATCTTCGGGATAAGGATGTTTAAATTGCCAGCGGGTAAAATATTCTTGCATTGCTTTTTTAAAAATTTCATTCCCCAATTGTTTTTGCAACAGCTCCATCCATTTCGACGTTTTATAATAAGCAACCAATCCATAATTTCTATCACTGAATTTTTCTGAAGATGTTTCAATCGGTTGGTCCAGCTTTTCTGCAATCACTGTTTCCAGCAATTCATTTTCACTTTCCTGATTGTAGTGATGATCTTTTTTGTTGGCATAGCTATTCTCGTAAAAAGAATTAATACCCTCATCCATCCAGGGATGTTTGCGTTCGTTGCTGGCAAGTATTCCATAAAACCAGTTGTGACCAATTTCATGTGCTATTAGATTGTCTAATTGTTTTTCAGTTTTTGTTGGTGAAATAACAGTGATAGTTGGATACTCCATACCACCACCAAAACTTTCCGGACCTTGTACCACGCTAACCGTATTGTATGGATATTCTCCTACATAGGTAGAATAATGATGAATTGCATCTTTGCTGAACTGTACGCTTTTTTTCCAAAGTAGTATCTGATCGGAAATGTAATAGGTAAATACATCTATTGATTTCCCCGAAGCTAATGTGCAGGTATCTGTATTAACAATAAATCGTTTGTCAGCAAACCAGGCAAAATCATGAACATTGTTTTGTTTGTATTGGACAGTTTTTGTTTGTAAAGAACTGGTAGGAAATTTTTGCGTTATTGTTTTTATAATGCCATTACTTCCTTTTATTTTTTCTTTTAACGGTGTCCATGTAAAATGAATCCGATTCTTCAGCCATTCTTTTTCATCTGTTGTTTGCAATTCACCGGTTGCTGCTACCACATAGTTTTCAGGCAGGGTTATCCGCACATCAAAATTTCCGAATTCGCTATAAAACTCACCCTGATCCAAGTAAGGCATCGGGTGCCAGCCTTTGTGATCATACACGGCAGGCTTCGGATACCATTGTGTGCATTGATAACTCTGACCATCATGCCCGCCCCTGGAAAAATTAAAGGGGAGTTTTACATGAAAGGGAGTTGTGATGGTGATTGTTTGTTTTGGTGTGAGGGGAAAAGGCAAAATTAATTTTACAATATCGATATGTTGCGGATGATCCTGCAACTGTGCTGTAATATCATTTACTTTAAAATCCAACCGGTTGATATAGCCTTTATCTTCTTTTGAAGAAAAATAAAATTTTGTGTTGCCATTTTCCAAAAGCTGATCACTAAATGCCGTCTTATCATTTTTATACGCATTGGGCCACAGATGAAACCAGATAAACTTTAACGTATCAGGTGAGTTGTTAGTGTATTCTATTTTTTCATAACCATCTAAAGTATGTTCCCTGTCATTTAATCGTACATCGATTGTATAGTTGGTTTGTTGTTGCCAGTATTGGGAGAAAGCTGTTAGCCATGAGCTATTAGCTATAAGCAGCAAGAAAAGGATCTTTCTCAAAGGTTTGAATTTGTCTCAAAAGTAAAATCTAAAATCTGCAATCTAAAATCTAAAATTGCTTATTTCCCTTTTCCTTTAAAAATTATTCTCAGTGTATGA
>JANPEU010000632.1:0-2098 GCA_031423175.1 Bacteroidota bacterium | reverse complement strand
TCCCTATCTCCCATGGCCTTAACACTCTTTGTTCAGTACCATAAAAGTTGCGTGCCTTTCTCATAAAGGAAAATGCAGTTTCATAATCCCCGGCAGCTGAGTAAAACCTTCCCATCCAAAAGTAAGCCAGGCCGAGTCTTATTCTATCTGCACCACCTCCAAGTTTGACTAATCTTTCTGCAGTAAGAATACTTTTTTTACTATACTCCAATCCATTCTCAAAATCACCAAGATTCCAATAAGCGCCACAGAGACTCGTTAATGCCTCCAATTCCCCTCTTTCATTTCCAGCTTCATGATAAAAGAAAATTGATTTTTTAAAGTAGCCGATTCCGGTTTCTATATCTTTTGAACGATTAGCAAAATCTGCAAGGTTAAAATATGCAATCCCAAGTCTTAAATTATCGCCTGTCTTTTGAAAATAATTTATTCCCTTTTGAATATATGCTTCCATGTTTGGAGTTGGGCCTGGTTCAATTCCACTAAGCTGTATATAAAGAATCCCCAGAAGAGTTTCATTTCCCTGGCATTGACTACATTGAGAGATAGCCAGATGCCCACTTAATTTTCCCGTCACCGGCTTTTCATAATAGTAGATTGCTTTCTCTACATTGGTTTTATGTTTTGCGGGGTCACCTTTCCATCGTTCCATCCATTTCAACATATTATAAATGTCACCTACTAACCTATAATCTTTAATATCTTCCCCAACCTGTAAAGCTTTGTTAGCGTAATTATAAGCTTCTGCATAATTTGCCTCGGTACTGTTATTATTAATATCATTATCTACTCTTACGGCATAGCAATGTGCTTTCACTAAAAGGGAATATCCCAGTCCTTTTTTGTATCCTGATTTTTTTGCCAGCTTATAGGCTTCTTCAGTATACATACAAGCGGAATCAATTTGTTTATTGTTATCATCCCATATTTCGTAGTAGGCCTCTGCAAGCAGGTTAAGGCAATCTATGCGTTTATTTCCTTTGGCCGTATTCAGTTCCTTTTTGGTACTGTCAATTATTCTTCTGGCAATATCCTGGCCAATTATATAAGAATCCTGGCCACTCATATAAGATATAAAGCAAAAGAAAAGGGCGAAGCAAATAATTAGTTTTCTCATAATAAAACCCTCATGCCGGTTTTAAAGTTTTTAATATTTCAATCTCAGAAGTTACGAAAAGAACGGCAATCAGATAATCGAAAGTAAAATGAGATATAACTTATAATAAGCCAGATTGGGTGTAAGGTCTTATTTTATTGGCGGGAATATGAAAAAGATGGGTAGAATAAATCTAAGGTGATTGATAAATGAGATTAAGAAAAATAATTTTGCCAAAATCATGGATTGCAAAAAAAGAGGAATGATTATCTTTCCAGTAGATAAAATAAAAAATTCAAAAAAGGATGAGATTTTATTAATGAATATTTTCCAAAACCATGTTTACAAATTTATTTAAAGAACAGGTAGCTATTATCACCGGAGCAGGGCAGGGCATTGGTTTTGAAATTGCCCGGCAACTGGCTGCTAATGGAGCATCCGTATTGCTGAACGACATAGATGAAAATCTTGCTCAACAGGCTGCTTCAAAAATTTCGCAAATTGGTATTTGTTATCCGATGGCAGGTGATGCTGCTGATGTAAATTTTATAAGGAGCATGGTAGATGAAGCGGTTAATCGTTTTGGTAAACTCAGTATTGCCATAGCTAATGCCGGCATTACTTTATATGGCGATTTTTTTGAATACAAACCGGAAGCTTTACAACAAGTGATGAACCTGAATCTTGGTGGTAGTTTTTTTCTGGTGCAGGCCGCTGCTTCGCAAATGAAAAAACAATTAGGCGGTGGAAGTATTTTATTAATGTCGTCTGTAACCGGACACCAGGCTCATCGGAATCTTGCTGCTTATGGTATGACCAAGGCTGCACTTGAAATGCTTGCCAAAACACTGGTAATAGAATTGTCGCCATTTAATATTTCTATCAATGCAATTGCGCCGGGTGCAACCAAAACCGAACGAACCACCGAAGATCCCGATTATGATAGAATATGGAGTGGCATTACACCCATTGGCAAACCAGCTACAGTAGCAGATATTGCCA
>JANPEU010000631.1:0-4018 GCA_031423175.1 Bacteroidota bacterium | reverse complement strand
ACATAATGAAAGGCTTGCATAACATGGTCCGGCATTGGAGTCCCGGTATTCATTAACCTTGTGCTGATATAGCTGGCGCAACTTTTTATCTCGATAACATATTCCTTCAATGGAACCCTTGTAAACATTTGCTCCATTCGGAAAAACACCCTTTCAACTGCATGGAAAATAATTGGCGGCATATCATCCATTGATACCGCAAACGCAGCACGAATACCCTGCACTTTCTCTTTTGCAGCGGCCCAATCAATATCACCACCGGCAATAAAATCCATCTTCCCAGAAACACGAAGCATCCCAGGCAATGTAATCTCACCACGCATTTGTTTTGATTTCAAAATCCCGGTAATAGAAAGTATCAATCCGACTATCCATTCGGTGATGTGGCCCATCGCAAACTTTTGGCGGCTGCGATCATTTGGCGGGTTGCTCATCGGATGAGCGTGCATTTTTAAATACCTGTCTGCATAACTTTTCCCGATTTCGCTGGCGTACATATAATCCCTCTTCTGTAATGGACGATCAGGCAAACTCGTTATTGCTTCATTAAATAATGATGCAAAATCCCATGGCATCCCAATAAGTTTCGTTGTTGATTTTTTGCTGGACGGCATTTGTAGTTAATTTTATTTGAGAGAAAAAGTGGAACCGAATTGTGGAAACAGCCCGGTTCCTTCACCATTAAACCTTATCCTATGAAAAATTTACTTGTGTGTTCTTGTTTTAATCGTGTACCCCATCTCTCTTAATTTGGCATACACTTTTGCCCGGCTGCGGCCCACCTGGTTCTGCACATCTCTTACAACAGATTGTTTTGCTCCGGACCTTTTAGCAACGTAGGCTATCTCAGCTTTTTGTTTGCTGACCATCTTTGGGTCCATTTTTTTAGCGTTCTTTTTTACCATGATTTTTTGATTTAGATGTCAAACATAAGTCACATTTCTGAAACGAGCAACTATTTTATTAAAATAAATATTTGTTTATTTAAAATCTTTGTGTTTACTTCGTCCTATAAACAATAAATTCAACATGGATAAAGTAATAACATCTATTCCAGACCAGGTGAAAGTGGCTTTGGATGGTAGAACACAGCGGTGGTTAGCCCTGAACATAAAGATGCCGGAAACCGACCTCTCCAAAAGAATGAACGGCACAGTAGAATTTACTGATGATGAAATTAAGCAGATAAATACGCTGCTAAAATCAAAGATTAAAAAATAATAGGAACCAACTTTAAATAAGTTGTGTTCCTTTTTTTATTTCACCTACCCAAACAATTTTTTATGGCTGCAAATGAATTTCTTAAAATAACCGCTTCAGACAATGAAGATGTTTTGGTTTCGGTACAAGACAAAATGATTACGATTCAAAACACATCGGATGATGCTACCTATTGGACTACCAATATTAGTCTCGGAGATTTTGAACAGATAATAAAATTTGTTTACTCAAAAATAAATTAAGATGCCATTATACACGAATATATATATGGTTGTTGGAGATAATTCTGACTACGGAAATTTTAAAATAGAGTATAGTGGGTTGGATTTATTTATCGAAAATACCCATGACGAAAGATATACTCTAAAACTTAGCAAAGATGACTGGATCGAGATGAAGAAATTTATTGATTTTCAATTTGAAAATAAATAACCGTATGTCAGAAACGCCACAGGTCGGCAGACCAGAAAAACATACTGTTGATTATTTCCAGCACGACTGTCTTCCAAAAGGCACTTTAAAAATATTGGAAGATAAATGGAAGAATGATGGTTATGCTTTTTGGTATAAACTTTTAGAAACTCTTGGGGTGTCAGAAGGCCATATACTTAATCTTAATGAAAAAGGTAAGATGCTTTTATTGTCATCAAAAACCCATCTACTACCGGCTCAATGTAATGAGATATTAAATGTTCTTTCAGACCTGGAAGCTATTGATTCGGAACTCTGGGAACAGCGGATAGTTTGGTGTAAAAATTTTGTAAAAAGGGTATCACATTTATATGGCAAAAGAATTAACGGATTGCCGGAGCCACCAGACAAAAAAACGATTGAAAAACTTGTAAGTAATGGGAAAAAGAAGGAAAAATAGTTTCCGTATCCGGAAATTGCCGGAAAGTAGCGGAAATATAGTTTCGGGCTACGGAAATATGGTTTCCGGTGTATTTCCGGCGAGGAAAGCCAATTTCCGTGAGTTTCCGGCAATTTCCGTGAGTTTCCTATAATATAGTATAGTATTATATAGTATTATATAGTATTGTATTAATGTATTAGTTCTTAAAGGTTAATTATAGTATTAAAGTATAACTACACTTCGTACAAAAAATAAATTTTTGTTGTTTTGGAAAGTAGAGATGTTTTTATATAAATTTTATGAAAAAAGTTGCTGAAAAAAAAATTGCACCGGGCGCCGAAATTTTTTGGAAAAAACTGGTTGATACATACTTTGCTTTTTTCAAAGATCATTTTAGGGATGAAGATGGATTTAGACTATCACCTGATTGGTCGCCGCAAAAAATTGGGATGGAAGCCGCAGCGTTGAAAAAGATAATTATCTTTTTAAGACAAATAGCTGAAGGGAAAAAAATAGAATGGACGGAAGAGTACGCACAGCAGCAATTAAATTTATTTTTAGATAAAGCATACAACGATCCGTTTCTTAAAAAAAATTTTTACTGTGCGTTGTTGAATAAAAAGAAAGTGGATGTGTTAATTTCAACTTATAATCCACATCTTGTAAAAAAAATTTTAGAAATCTGGTATTTTGAATTTCCAGATTACACCAGAGATGTAGATAAAGACCGGGCGGCGGCAGAAATAATAATTGGATTTTTAAAACAACAATACATACTTGCGTCAATTCAGTTTACAGAAGAGTCGGTATTGGGTTCAATACGATTAATTTTTATAACCGCGAAGGGAGATGAATTTTGGTGTAAGAAATCTTTGAAGAGTATAGCAAATAACTTACAAGAATTTGTAAATAAAATAAAAAGTGAAAGAGATGGACGAAATAAAATCAATCGGACAGGTAATGCAGGGTCAAAACCATTTGCTACCAGCGATTCAAAAATCAGAGCCATTAAAAACTGGGGCGTTAAAACTGATGGAGGCAATTAAGGAGGAAAAAATAATTAAAGAGTCTATACATAACCTGAATGAACTTTTTAAATATTGTTTTCTTTTGGTTGGGCTTAGAGAAAAGAGTTTGCCAAACGAACTGGAAACATTATTCCTGCATGAGTTTATAAAAGAAAATTATGGCGGCCATTCTATATCAGAAGTAAGATTGGCTTTTAATATGGCTGTGAAAGGAGAACTTGATTTGCCGATTGAAGATGTAAGGTGTTATGAAAATTTTTCTGTTCTGTACTTATCCTCAATAATTAATTCTTTCAGAAGATGGGCAAGGGATGAATACCGTCAGATAGAAAAACATATTCCTCCATCAGAATCAGATTTGAAATGCCTGGAAGCGCCATTGCAAGAAATTCACTGGGGTTCCCTGATTGAGAAATCGTACCAGCATTTTTTATCTTTTGGGGAAAAGGGTTGGAGAACATTCCCGGTGGGGTTTTACGATCAACTTGTCACTGATGACATCATGGATGCACAGCTTTTTAGAAAAGCTATGCCAATAGTCAGGAAAAAATTGATTGGGGAGTTGCAGAAAGATAAAGCGGTTCTTCAAATGAGAAGATTTGATGCAGACGATGTTGAAAAAAGTGAAAGAGCGAAATATCACAAATCAGCAACCGAATTAAAAATTCAGGAAATTGATAAAGCGACTGGAGAATATTCATCCGGAGAAAAAGATGTTGAATTGGAAATTTGCGCAAAGCAGTACTGCGTGTTACAGTTTTTTAAAAATTCAAAAGAAAATATGAAACAGCACGTTTATGTGCCGGCTGAATAAAAAATAATTTATGGGGTTAAAAGAAATTCAGGATCTAAAAGACAGGGCAAAAGAACCGAAGGTAAAAAAGCAATATTTTATCCCAAAGGTCAGCAAGAAAAG
>JANPEU010000630.1:0-1671 GCA_031423175.1 Bacteroidota bacterium | reverse complement strand
ATGATATATCAACGTAGGGATGTTTTCGTTTAAAAATTTCCATTTCAATTTCTTTAACTACGGCAACCTCTTTTCTGTTTCTTGCTTCCAGCAGTTTTTTATACAAACGTTCCAGGTGTGTCAACGATTCAAAAACCGGTTGATGCGTATGCCCGGTAATCAGCAGTAAATTTTTTTCTTGTGATGACCATTCATACATCATCTGGTTATGCCGGGTTTTCAAAACAGAATCATAGGCTGGTGTGTTGGGATTTATTTTTAAATATGCCTGCAAGGGTGCCCAAATTCTGGCTACAAAAAATTTACTAAACCAGTTGCCATCACTACTGGCATCACCCTGGTGTCCGTGAGTGAGGAAGATTGAAAACCTGCCTGCCGGCAGGCAAGGCTGCGTATTTAAAACTGTAAATTGAAGAATCACTCCTTCATAAATTTTTACTTCCTGGCCATAGATTTTTTTCAATTGCCACCAGGCAAGGGGATCATTGTCCCAAAAAAGATCATGATTGCCGAAAATTTTTGTGAAGCGTTTTTTTTCAACGAACCGTTTTTCATTATCAAAGGAGAGTGTATTTTGTTTTTTTACTTTGCTCAAACTATTTTCCCAAAGCTCCTCACTATCGCCAAGGCTGATAAAATGGAAATTGTTTTCATCATAAAACTCCAATGCAGCAAGATATTGAGACTCACAAATTGCAAAATCATCAGCACCATCTTTTGCGCCACGATGCTGGTCGGAAAAAATAATAAACTTTCCATTATTGATTTCAAAAGGGATTACAATGCCTCGTTTACCCGGGTCTTCTATAATTGTTTTTTGTAATTTACTTAATGCTGCAAATATTTTTTCTTTGTCAGGTTTGGATGAAAATTTTTCTGCAAGCCATGTTACAGGTTTTAATAAAATAATTTGCAGCAATTGACGCATGAACTATTAATCGGGGTTTTAAATTATAAGATGCATCGACATTTAATACTATTATTAAGGTTGAAACATCCTTAATAAAACCTGCAGACTTTCGGACCACTGAATAAAAAGATTTGCGACTTGCTATTGCCGAAACAGTTTTTTGCAGGCCGGTCAGTAAAAACTTAATAGTAGTAATTCAGTTAGTACCTTACTTAACAACTTTCTTCTTAAAAAGATAATTGAATATCTAAAAGTATGATTGATCTAAGTCCTCCCTTTAGGGAGACAGTGGGCTAATTGCAATCATACTTATCTCCACATTTACAAATTTTGGTAATGCCGAAACCTGTACTGTCTCTCTTGCCGGAAAATCGCTGGTAAAATATTTACCATACACTTCATTCATTTCAGAAAAACGATTCATATCGGTTATAAAAATTGTTGTTTTTGCCACATTACTGAAATCCATTCCGGCTGCACTGAGTATTGCCTTCAAGTTATGCATCACCTGGTGTGTTTCTTCCTGTATATCCTTGTTTTTTAATTTTCCACTAGCGGGGTCAAGGCATATCTGGCCCGAAATAAAAAGTAGATTACCGGAAAGTATAGCTTGATTATAAGGACCGATAGGAGCAGGTGCATCGGGTGTATTGATGATTGTTTTGTTCATGGTAATTTTTTAAATGAAAATAAGATTACGAATTTATGTTTAAGTGCTTTCTTTGCAAAAAAGAATTAATCTTAGCATGAAGATAGTTGTA
>JANPEU010000629.1:0-6052 GCA_031423175.1 Bacteroidota bacterium | reverse complement strand
CTATCATTAATTTACCAATCTCTTTTAATGCACTTTCGGTAAAACTCACCGGACTTATTGTTGCTGTTTCCATTCTGCAAAAATACAACTCATTTTTTTTTAAGTGAAATGTTTAAGTTTCTAAAAGTGGAAAAAAAAATTGCAGTTTTGAAGTTGGAAGATGAAAACACTCTGATTGCCTGAGAAAATATTTAATTGTTGAAAATCGGCAGTGTCACACCCGATAACTATCGGGTGTGAAATTTATTTTAATATTATCAATCTGTCGGAGTCTTGTCATTTCGATCCGCCTCTCGGCGGAAAGGAATCTCAGAGAAATTGAAAAGGAAATGTATTCTAATTCAATAGGCTTTCAATGTTCTAAAACTCTGAGATGCTTCGTGCCTCAGCATGACAAGACTCCGATAATAAGTGAGTTCATTACTTGCTCGAAAAGCAATACCTACACAGAGAGTAATGAAAATTGAAATATTTTAACTATCGAATAAATAAAGACTAAACAAAACCTTAGTGTCCTGTCAATTCCGAGGCTCTGCGAGGAATCTCATACAATTGTATTACCGTTTGAGATTCCTCTCCGCCGTTGGTGGATTCAGAATGATAAGACTCTGATAGTTCGAAATTTCAAACCCGATAGCTATCGGGTGACGCACTACTAGAAAATCCAATTCTTAAATCAAACATTCAAATTGCAATAACAAATTACAAACCTTACCTGCCAACAGGCAGGTTCCTAATTACCATTTCCCGTATTTTTGTCCAAAACCCAAATACTATGGATACCGGAACAATTGGATTAATTGCCTCTATCATTGCTATTCTTGCTTCTTTTTATGCCGTTTTTGTTGCTAATTCAAATGACAATAAAAGTAATCCTGTAAAATCAGAAACTTCTTCTGAAACCAGACCACTGCAACTGCAGGCTTATGAAAGGTTGGTGTTGCTTGCTGAAAGAATTGGATTGCCAAATATTGTTAGCCGTGCCAACCAGCAGTTTTCAGGGCCTATGAGTGAAATGAGAACACTGCTATTAGAAAGTATTAAACAGGAATATGATTATAATGCAACTCAACAGATTTATGTAAGCCCGGTAGCCTGGGAGGCTATTCGAAATTTAAAAGAACAAAATATGCTTATCATCAATCAAATTGCATCCACCATGCCTCCTGATGCATCTGGTTATGATTTAAACAGAAAATTGATGGAGTTTGCAATGAATGATAAAAAAGGTGCTATGCATTCAATCGTTCTTGAAGCTTTAAATTATGAAGCCAAGAAGATTATGAAATAAAAAGCCCCCCATCCCGATTGCTATCGGGACTAAAGAAGGGCTTAAGTAACTTTAAGATTAGTAAGTCTTATTGGATTTAGATGAAATTGGAAAAATATTATTTCAATTAACTTTAAGCATGAGTAAAAAATATACTGATAGCGGAATTGAAATAAAAGAAATTTACAATCAGAAAGACTTTTCAGAGAACCCCCCTTTGGGGGGCAGCGAGGCCGCAGAGGCTGGAACTTTCCCCTTCACCCGCGGCATACAGCCCGATATGTATCGAGGTAAACTATGGACGATGCGGCAATACGCCGGATTTAGTACTGCTGAAGAAAGTAATAAACGTTATCACTATTTATTAGGCCAGGGTGTGAATGGATTAAGTGTTGCATTTGATTTACCAACACAAATAGGTTATGACAGTGATCATGAGCTGGCAGATGGTGAAGTGGGAAAAACGGGAGTTGCCATTGATAGCATTGAAGACATCCAGGCATTGTTTAATGGAATAAAACTAAGTGACATTACAACCTCAATGACAATAAATGCAACGGGTTTTATTTTATTAGCATTTTATGTTGCATTGGCAAAACAACAAGGTGCTGATTTAAAAAACTTGTCGGGTACGATTCAAAATGATATTTTAAAAGAATATGCAGCCAGAGGCACTTATATTTATCCGCCAAAGCCAAGTATGCGCATCATCACAGATATTTTTGAATGGTGCAGTAAAGAACTACCAAAGTGGAATACCATTTCAATCAGTGGTTATCACATTCGTGAAGCAGGCAGTACTGCCGTTCAGGAAATTGCTTTTACACTCAGTAATGGTAAAGCTTATGTAGAAGCAGCATTGAAAAAAGGTTTGGATATAAATGTTTTTGGCAAACGCCTCTCCTTCTTTTTTAATGCGCACAATAATTTATTTGAAGAAGTAGCGAAGTTTCGTGCAGCAAGAAGAATGTGGGCAAAGATGATGAAGGATTTGGGCGCCACCGATCCGAAAGCGATGATGCTGCGTTTTCATACACAAACCGGCGGAAGTACATTAACTGCCCAGCAACCGCTTAATAATATTTCAAGAGTTACCATTCAAACTTTAGCTGCTGTATTAGGTGGCACACAATCGCTGCACACAAACGGATATGATGAAGCAATGAGTTTGCCTACTGAAGAAGCTGCAAGAATTGCACTACGTACCCAACAGGTTGTTGCGTTTGAAAGCGGTGTAACCGATACAGTTGACCCACTCGGTGGAAGTTATTTTATAGAATCATTGACTGATGATGTAGAAGCTGCTGCATGGAAACTCATTTACAAGATAACTGCAATGGGTGGTAGTGTAAGTGCCATTGAACAAGGATTTATTCAGAATGAAATTGCAAGAAGTGCTTACGAATATCAACGCCAGATTGAAACGGGTGAAAAAATAATTGTTGGTGTAAATAAATTTCAGGTTGATAATGACACAACAATACCCGGTTTCAAAATTGATGACAGCATAAGATTAGTCCAAATAGAAAAACTGAAGCAGTTAAAAAACAACCGTGACCACGCAAAAGTGGATCAATTGCTTCAAACAATAAATGATAAAGCAAGTGGCGATGAAAATTTAATACCCGCAGTTATAGAAGCAGTAGAAAATAAATGTACACTTGGAGAAATCGCAGATACTTTACGTGAGGTGTATGGTGAGTATAAATAATCCAGCCTGATTACCTAACAATCAGATCAAGAGAGTTTGTGAATCAGAAATATGATACTGTAAATAAATTAAATAGATGTTTTTATGTTACATCCATTTACTTAAAAACAGGTTAAACTCGCGGCGCATATCTTTAATTACTTTTTCCAGCCCCACAAATTCATCATTTATTTTTTCTTCGTCAATCACACTTTCTTTTTCAATACGACCTCCATGCTGAATGGCATCTTTTGTCATTTTTTCTACCAGGAGGTTAACCGTATGCTTCAATTCGTCAATATTATTCTGGTGCATGATAAACTGGTTCTGAAAATGTTCAATTCCTTGTCTCGCTTCAAAACTGTTATTCTTTGAAGAAACTTCTTCAAGTCTGTCTTGTAGAATTTTAATTTCTTCTTTGTAAAAAATAAGTCCGCGTAAAATTTCAGTTGGTAAACTGTTAAGGCTGGAAACGTTTGTATAACTCATACAAGTAAATTTTCAACTAAACTATACAAACTAGTTACAAAAGTCTCTGATAAAAATCAGTTGCCTAATTGATTTTAATAATATGTCTATAAAGACCCAATTCTCAAAAAAAAGCGTCGTTAAAAGACGCTTAAATTATTTTACTCTTAATCATTATTTCTTCTTTGTTTCTTTCCCCCACCCATCCTTCAACATCGCCGTTCTGTTGAAAATAAGTCTATTAATAGTCGATTCTTTATCTAAACAGTAATATCCTTTTCGTATAAATTGAAACCGGTCTGAAAGCTTTGCTTCATTAATTGATGGCTCTGCAAAACCTTTAACCACTTTCAAACTATCTGGATTTATATAAGCTTTAAAATCACCTTCTTCACTGGATGGATCTTCAACCTTAAATAAACGATCATACTCCCTCACCTCTACTTCTACTGCATCTGCTGCATTTACCCAATGAAGTGTGCCTTTTACATTGATATCTGATGTATCATGTCCGCTTTTGCTTTCAGGAATATAGCTACAGTGCAATTCTGTTATATTACCTGCCGCATCTTTTATCACTTCATCGCATTTAATAATGTAGGCACTTTTCAACCGAACCATTTGACCCGGCGCTAAACGAAAATATTTTTTAGAGGGGACTTCCATAAAATCACTCCTCTCAATAAAAATTTCGTTTGAAAATGGAAGTTCTCTCACTCCACCATTCGCATCTTCAGGATTGTTATCGCTTTGAAGTATCTCCGAATTCCCAATTCCGAATTCCCAATTACTAATTACTACCCGAACCGGATCAAATACAACCATTCTTCTCAATGCAATCTTATTTAAATGTTCTCTTACACAAAACTCAAGCAATCCAACATCAACAATATTCTCTCTTTTTGCAATACCAATCCGGTCACAAAACTCTCTTATACTATCCGGTGTATAACCACGCCGGCGCAATCCACTGATCGTCGGCATACGTGGATCATCCCATCCGGAAACATGATTTTCCTGAACTAATTGCAACAATTTTCTTTTGCTCGTAACCGTATAATTAATATTTCTTCTTGCAAACTCAAATTGATGTGAAGGATAGATTTCCAATTTTTCAATCATCCAGTCATACAACTCACGATGCGGGACAAATTCCAATGTACAGATTGAATGGGTTATGTTTTCAATTGAATCACTTTGTCCATGTGCAAAATCATACATCGGGTAAATGCACCAGGTATCGCCGGTACGATGATGATGTGCATGCTTGATACGATAAAGAATCGGGTCACGCATCAGCATATTGATATGTGCCATATCAATTTTAGCCCGCAGTGTATGAGTGCCATCAGCAAATTCGCCAGCTTTCATTTTTGCAAACAAATCGAGGTTTTCATCCACACTCCTGTCACGATACTTATTATTTTTTCCCGGCTCAGTCGGTGTGCCTTTCATAGCAGCCATCTCATCGCTGCTACTGTCATCCACATAAGCAAGGCTTTTAGTAATCAGCTTCACTGCATAATCATACAGCGTTTCAAAATAATCAGAGGCATAATGTTCATTCTTCCATTCAAAACCCAGCCAGCGGATATCATCTTTAATACTATCCACATATTCAGTATCCTCAGTTACCGGGTTAGTATCATCAAACCGAAGATTTGTATAGCCTGGATATTTTTTTGTAAGTCCAAAATTTAAACAAATACTGGAAGCATGACCCAGATGCAGGTATCCATTCGGTTCAGGTGGAAAACGGGTAACTATAGATTTGTATTTCCCCGTTGCCAAATCCGACTCAATAATTTCTTCAAGAAAATTTAAACTGCGTTCGTCTTTTTTTAATTCTTCGCTCATAAGTTGGCAAAGATAAAGATTATGAACCAAGCTGAAGTTCCCTGAATATACATCCGTTGCGCCTGCCTGCACGAAGCCGTTTCGGCATAGGCAGGTCGCACTCTTGTACTTCCGGCAATTCTATTGTGCTTGCATACGCCATGAATTGTCATTCCATATATCAATCATTTAAATTCATCTATGCTATTTCGGAATAAAAATATATTTTCACAAACAAATGACACCAAAAGAAATTATACAAAAATGGGTGGACACATTTAATACGGCAAATGCAGATGCCATAGCTGAACTGTACCATAATGATGCTATCAATCACCAGGTAATGAATGAGCCGCTGATTGGTAAAGAAGCAATACGAAAAATGTTTGCAACTGAATTTGCAAAGGCAAAAATGGCTTGCATGATAGAAAATATTTTTGAAGACCGTGAATGGGCAATACTGGAATGGAAAGACCCATTGGGCTTAAGAGGCTGCGGTTTCTTTCAGACAAAAGATGATAAAATTATTTTTCAAAGAGGGTATTGGGATAAATTATCCTTTTTTCAAGTACATAATTTAAAAGAATAGTTGCATACGATATATAAATAATTAATTTGTACAAGAACACTCAATAAAAAAAAATAAACATGAAATTATTAATACCATTCTTATCGCTTTTTATTGCTCCTTTATTTACTGATGCACAGGAATGGAAAACTTTCTCCAGAGATTCTATTCTTTTTACTGCAAGATATCCAGACAACTGGGTAAATAAAATAAAAGAAGG
>JANPEU010000628.1:0-7002 GCA_031423175.1 Bacteroidota bacterium | reverse complement strand
ACAATATTTTAGGTAAAAGGGAATAATGATATTGTTTATTTTGATTAAAATAAAAAATCCCGACAAATGTCAGGATTTTTCGTCGAACTATTAAATCAGTTATGATTAGCTAAGCCATGTTACTATTTTATAAACTAAAGCCGCAAGCAATCCACTTACCGGAATGGTAAGTATCCATGCCCAAATTAAATTAATAGTTACACCCCATCTTACTGCACTTAATCTTTTTGTAGCTCCCACACCAATAATACTTCCGGTGATGGTATGTGTTGTGGATACAGGAATCCCCATTTGCCCCGTAAAGAATAAGGTAAATGCACCAGATGTTTCTGCTGCTACACCTTCCAGGGGAGTAACTTTTGTAATTTTTGTTCCCATCGTTTTTACAATTTTCCATCCACCACTCATTGTGCCTAAGCCAATAGCGAGATAACATGCAATAGGCACCCAGTTTGGAAGATGACTAAAATCCTGAATAGCACCGCTTGCTATTAATGCAGCACCTATAATACCCATTACTTTTTGTGCGTCATTACCACCATGACCAATACTGAAAGCAGCTGAACTGAATAACTGTAATTTCTTAAACATATTTGCCATACGGTAGGCAGTTGGGTTTTTGATCTTTTCTGTATATAAATAAACTAAACAAAAGATAATAGAAGTTGCCACAATACCCCATGCTATGCCTTTATTATCTGCTTTTAAGATGTCACCTTTAAATGATTTCTTGATATTAAAACTTGAAATTTTTGCTTTTACTTTTTCAATGTTTACAGGTTTGATAGGATAAATCGAATTGATTACTACCAATGCACTATCTAAATTTATTTCTTTTGCCAAGAATTGCTTTACTGGTTTTTTATAGTTTTCAGTTACCACTTTTGCTTTGTCAAACTCTGCTTTTATTTCTTTATCATCAACGGATGATGATTCCAAAATCAAATAATCATTTGCATTTCGTATGTCATCTTTTAATCTGCTTATTTCTATTTCTTTTAACCAGCCTTCGCTGTATGCTTTGTTTGAAATAAAATCGGCGCCTAATTTATCATAATCTTCTATCAATGGTTTTATATTAGTGTAGATAACCATTGCTTTGTCTAATTTTCCTTTTGCAATAGCCATATCTTCAGTAATCAGACTGTCATTGGGTTTTGCCTTCAACTTATCTGCTGCACCCGCAAAGTCTTTTTTGTATTTATCTATTTTTAAAAACTTCTGTGTATTCTCCTGCATTTTAGAATTCTCAAACCGGTCGAATAGTAAAAATGTTATAGTTGTAGCTACTGCAATTATTGCAAACCGGTACCAGATATTTCGCATCACAGTTACAATGGTGATGAAAATGGATACTACCATTCCAATTAATGGCGCAAGGAAAATGAAAAGAATCGTTTTGATAATAACATCTGTATCTACAATTTTTGCCCACGAAAAACTCCACCCTTTAATGCTGATTGCATGTGCAATGGCTGCACCGGCAAAACCACCAATTAAAGTGTGTGAAGAAGAAGAAGGAATTCCATACCACCAGGTCAATAGATTCCACATGATGGCAGCAATAAGTCCGGATAGAATAACAGGTAATGTAATAAATTCCTTGGCTACTGTTTTGCTAATTGTGTTGGCTACCGCATGATCCTGAAAAATAAAATAGGCTACTGTATTGAAAATGGCAGCCCACAATACAGCCTGGAAGGGAGTAAGAACTTTGGTGGATACTACCGTGGCAATGGAATTGGCTGCATCGTGAAAACCATTGATGTAGTCGAAAACCAACGCAAGTATGATGATGGCGATTACAAGAGTCATAAAACAAATTTGCTAATATGCTGATGTGCAAATATGCCAAAAATCCGTACAGAGGTTCTTCTGATTAGCAAATTGGCATATTTGCACATTAGTAAATTAAATTAAGCGTATTTAATAATGATAGATTCAATCACATTAGCCACATCTTCGCATTTATCGGTGGCAATTTCCATTACCTGGTAAATTTCTCTTTTCTTGATCACCTCTTTGGCGTCCGGCTCAGTTTCAAATAATCGTTCGATGCTCATGTCAAATAAATCGTCAGCCTGGTTCTCGAGACTGTTTATTTTAACTAATGATTCGGTCATTAGCTTCATATTCTTCATATTTCTTAATTCACCCACTGCTTTTTTTACTTCATTAGAACTCATTTGAATTACCTCAGCCAATTTTTGAAAACCCATATCATTCGGGTTTACTTTA
This sequence comes from Bacteroidota bacterium, assembly GCA_031423175.1. Taxonomy (GTDB): domain Bacteria; phylum Bacteroidota; class Bacteroidia; order Chitinophagales; family Chitinophagaceae; genus VBAR01. Next base: position 4,764 of record JANPEU010000628.1, on the reverse strand, counting down.
TAAAAATTTATTTTTTTGGCAGAAGCGTAAATATAATCAGCTACATCATCCAACGATGTGGCGAGGTAATGAATATCTTCCCGATCAAAGGGAGTAATAAAATTCCTGCCTAACTCGGTAAATATATTATGTGTAAGGTTGTCGTTTTCATGTTCCAGGTCTTCTATTTGTGTAATAATTGCGGCCCTTTTATCAAATTCAGATTCCGCAACCAGATCTCTAAGTTTGTCACTCATTATAGAAACATTAGCTGCTACTTTTTCAAACAAATCATAGAATATTTTGTTTTTCGGCATAAAGATTTTGAGGATAGAATTGAGTGCCATATTTTTTATTTTAAATTGTTTGCGAAGATACCGGGAGCCCAATATGGGACTATACATTCCCCCAGAGTTAATAATTATTTAATATAGCGATAATAATTACATAACAGCCCGGTAACACAAATTTTATATAGATAAATAGTAATTTGCGCCCCATATTAATAATTTATTATCTCCTTATTATCAAATGTTAACCAAATTGTTACGAATCGCCACTGCTGCTTTAATCAACTTCTTAATAATGCCTGAAATTTCGGCTCAGCGTTATTTAACTGATATAGATTCTTCTTTTTTTATTAAAGATACGGTTCGTCCAATTATAAGGCGGTTTGAAAATATCATTATTTCCGGATATATGCAGCCTCAGTTTCAAGTTGCTGAATCAGATGGCGCACCTTCATTTGCAGGTGGAAATTTTTCTCAGTTTTCGGGCAGTCGCTTTATGTTGCGTAGAGCAAGGATAAAGATTGATTATTTGCTTAAAACAAAAAATAACTTTCCAAAGGCATTATTTACATTCCAGATAGATGCAACAGAAAGAGGTGTAATCGTAAGAGATATGTTTGTGCGGCTGTTTGAAACAAAAGGAAATAATATTTCAGTTGCAGCAGGACTGTTTGCAAGACCTTTCGGTTTTGAACTAAACCTTGGATCATCCGCAAGAGAAACGCCGGAAAGAGGCAGAATGTCTCAAATCCTGATGCCGGGTGAAAGGGATCTAGGCGTGGTATTTACTTTCGAAACTCTTAATAAAAAGCATAAGTTTAAGAATTTTAAATTTGATGCTGGTTTTTTTAATGGACAGGGTGTAACAGGTGCCACCGACTTTGACGACCGTAAAGATTTTATTTCGAGATTAATTTTAAAGCCTCAAAAAATTGGGAAATCAGAAATTAGCTCAGGCATTTCTTTTTTAAGAGGAGGGTGGAAAAATGGAACTAAATATGTTTACAATAGCGAGTCAGCAGCAAACGGGGATAAAGTTTTTGTTGTCGATTCATCTCTTGCTAATCTTGGAAAAGCATCACCACGTCATTATTATGGAATGGATGTTCAATATAAAATTCATCATAAATGGGGAGAAACAGAAATTAGAGCAGAACATTGGTTTGGTACACAACCCGGCACGAACACTTCTATTGCAAATCCGGGTGTATTGCCAGTAGCAAATGGGTTACCTATTCCGACTTATGTACGTCATTTCAATGGTTCATTCTTTTATTTTTTGCAGAATATTATTAATACAAAACATCAGGTACTTGTAAAATATGATTGGTTTGATCCGAATATCAAAGTAACTGAAACTGAAATTGGCAAAGCCGGAACAAACCTTACAGCCGCTGATATAAAATTTTCAACAGTAGGTATAGGATATGTTTATCATTTTAATCCACAAACAAAAATTATTTTTTACTACGATATTGTAAATAATGAAATTACTCAGTTAGCAGGTTACACTAAAGACCTGAAGGATAATGTCTTTACATGCCGACTTCAGTTTAGATTTTGATAGATAACAATTCGGTAATATTCCCTTCACTTTAGCATAATACAACGATGATTTCTTTGCATCCTAATTAAGAATTATGATGCAAAGATTAATGCTGTTTCTCACTGCTTTTTTTCTCTCAATTTCACTTTTGGCTCAGAACACTATCAAGCTTACCGGAAAAGTATTGAATGAAAAAAATGAACCGGTTTCAGGAGCATCCATTCTGATTGAAGGTTCTGGAAAGGGTATTCCTGCTGATATTGAAGGACGTTTTTCTTTATTGCTTGAAGTAGGAAAAAAATATACGATTATTATTTCTGCTGTTAGTTATGATTCAAAATCTATTTCCGAAGTTATCGTTGGTGAAGGTGTCGAAAATGTTTTAGATGTAGTTCTACAGTTTAGTAAAAAAAATGAATTAGGGGGAATTGTTGTTACATCCACATCACGCCGGCAGGAAAATACAAATGCGTTACTTTCATTTCAAAAAAACAATACCGCTTTATCAAGTGGTCTCGCTGCCGATTTCATCCGACGTACACCCGATAAAAATACCGGCGAAATACTTAAACGTGTAAGCGGAGCATCCATTCAGGATGGCAAATTTGTAATCGTACGTGGATTAAGCGACCGTTATAATGCAGCTACTATTAATAATGCACAGCTTGCAAGTACAGAGCCTGATAAAAAAGCTTTTTCATTTGATGTGATACCGTCGGCCCTGGTTGATAATATTGTTATTAATAAAACAGCCACACCAGAATTGACTGGCGAATTTGCAGGTGGCCTGGTTCAGATAAATACCAAGGATGTTCCCACAAAAAATTTCTTAACTGTTGGTTTCGGAATTGGATTTAATACTCAATCCACTTTCAAAGATTTTACCAGCAATGAAAGAAATAAATCTGACTGGCTGGGTTTTGATGATGGCACAAGAAGTCTTCCATCGGGGTTCCCAAAAAATGCGCAGTCATACCGTATATTAGGCAGCAACTATACAGGGCAACAACAGCAATATCAGCTTAGTAAATTATTTAATTCAGCGGTGTATGCGCAAACACAATCAACTGCTGCACCTATTCAAAACTACAGTATAGCATGGGGCAATGCAGCAAGATTTAAAAATGGCGGTTCATTTGGTACCATTCTTTCATTGCAATACCGGAAAAGTAAATTGCTTTACAACGTGGAAAGAAGATTGAATGAAGATAATGGCGACCTGAATATTCAGTTATTTGACGCACAGAATAAATACACGGTAAATACCGGAGCCATTGCAAACTTTACATATATTAAAGGGAAACATAAAATTTCTTTCAAAAATTTATTTAATCAGTTGTTTGATGATAATTTTTACAACCGTACCGGTACTTCAATTGACAGGGGACAGGATATAAATTTTTATTCATCTGTTTTAAATCAACGCAGTTTGTATTCCGGTCAGCTGGAAGGTGAACACCAGATTACAAAAAGTGGAATCAAATTTAAATGGAATGGAAATATTGCGTACAACTGGAAATCGCAACCTGATTTGCGTACACAAGCATATTTCAGGCCTTCTGGCACCAATTCACCTTTTGAAATAAATGATGATGATACAAGAAGATTCTTCAGTGATTTGAAAGATTACAGTTATGGCGCCAATGGTAACCTGACAATTCCTTTTACACTTGCAAAAGATAAACAAACATTTAAAGCCGGTGCATCTACCTTAATCAGGATCAGGGATTTTAAGAGCCGCATCTTCCGTTATGATGTTGCTGATATTTCACAATTTGATATTTCAAAAAAACAATTGCCTTACAACCAGATTTTTTTACCGGAAAATATTGGCGCTACGGGTTATTTGATAAATGATTTTACCAATAACCAGGATAAGTATGTAGGTGTATCTGCATTGAACGGCATGTTTGCAATGTTCGATAACAAGTTTGGCCAGCATATACGCTTGGTTTGGGGTGTACGTGTAGAAAACTTTCAGCAGTTTTTAACCACAAGAGATGTAACAGCAAAAAGAGTGGTGGTGGAAACTGAAAAATGGGATGTACTCCCTTCCATGAATTTTACATATTCAGTAAACAATAAAAGCAATATCCGATTATCTGCTAGCCGTACAGTAAGCCGACCGGAGTTTCGTGAAATTGCCCCGTTCTCATTCTTTGATTATGAATCAAACTATGCAGTGAATGGTAACACCGAATTGAAGAGAGGTTCTATTATTAATGGCGATGTGCGGTATGAATTTTATCCAAAAGCCGGCGAAGGAATTACAATCGGCGCTTTTTATAAATCATTTAATGATCCGATAGAGTTTCGTTTAAACCCATCGAGTGTACTGGACAGAAGAAATTATGAATATAAGAATGCAGATAAGGCATATACAATTGGTGGCGAACTGGAAATAAGAAAAGGACTTGGTTTTATAAGTGATGAAATGGAAGCATTCAGTTTGTTTACCAACTTTACTTATATCCATTCAAAAGTTACTTTGGCATCTACCGGAGGAACAGGTACCGTTACTTCACAAAATCGTCCGCTACAGGGTCAGTCTCCATACTTAGTAAATCTGGGTGTGCAGTATAACAGCAGAAATGAATTCTGGAATAGTTCATTATTATACAACCGCATCGGTCAGCGTTTATCATTGGTAGGGTTAAATGATTTAGGGTTTCCGGATGTATATGAAAACAGCCGCAACCAGTTAGACTTCCAGGTAGCAAGAAAATTATTTAAAAAGAAGGGTGAAGTAAAAATTACCTGGTCAGATATTTTAAATAACGACTATCTCTTTTATGAAAATGCAAATAGTAAAAGCAGTTATCAAAAAGGCACAGACCGGATTTTCTCAACCTATTCACCCGGTTCAACAATTACACTGGGATTCAGCTATGATTTTTCTTTAGGAAAGAATAAAAAATAATTTTTTAAAACCGTAAACAGATAAATTAA
>JANPEU010000627.1:0-3888 GCA_031423175.1 Bacteroidota bacterium | reverse complement strand
TTTTAATAAGTTGATCAAATTTTTTTTTCGTAACCACTTCCAGTATCCTTCCCGCTATATTTAATCCCATACCATTATACCGGAATTCAGTTCCGGGCTTTGCCTGTATTTCCCGGGCAGCAATCGCATTCACTTCATCTTCCAGCGAGGAATATTTTCTTCGCTGCAGCAAATTTTTTAAGAGACCGCCTTCTTCTTTTATCCCTGTCTTATGGCTGAGGCATTGCCGGATTGTGATATACGATTTAAAATATTTTCTAAACTCAGGAATATAATTCACCACATTATCATCCAATGAAATTTTTCCCTCATCTACCAGAATCATTACTAAGGCCGTTGTAAGCCATTTACTGGCACTTGCAATAGGTGCTGCCGTTTTACTTTTAAACTCACCCATTTCTTTTTTGTAAACAATCGTGTCTTTATTTGCTACCATCATCACCAGGTCTTTACCAAGTAATGGTTGTTTTTGCTTAAGTATATCGTCAAGCTCGGTCCATTTACCCTGAGCAGAAACTAAAACCGGGAACAGGATAATAAAAAGGATTTTCTGAGTCAGGAAGAGAGTTTTCATGATTACACTTTAGTTAATTAAAATTATATTTTCAGCAATTGACTTTAGTTCATCAATTGTTTTTTTATCTGTTGCTTCGAGCACTATAAAAAAATAGTTGGGATTACTTTCAGACCCAAATTTTAATCTATGTAGCCGTAATAAGTTTTTACTACCTCCGGTTACGAATTTTTGCCATTCTATCTGTTTGCCAAGCATTATTCCATTTTCATGTCCTGAATAGAGAGTTTGAGGTTTATAAAAGTTAACTGAATCAACAATATTAATTACGATAGAAGGTGCCTTCAGTATTTCGAGATCACTGATTTTACCTATAGCAAACAGGCAATATTTTGAGATTAGCGAATTATTGATGTAATAGTTTTTTGGACAGTTGAATGTCAGTGTTTCCCCATTTTGAAGAATGACCGGTATTTTTTTGCTGGTGTTTATTTCAACAGAACGAATTTGTTTTATTGAACGAATTATTTTAAATAGGAGAGTGTTGTAATAACCAAGATCATTTATTGCCTCAATATTCAGTGTTGAACTTAAATAATATACCAGACCTTCCTTTGAAAGTATGAAAATACCTTTGTAAAACTTGACTTGATAGTTTTTAGTTTTTCTGTTTGGGGTGTACACAACAATTTTCAAATTTGAATAGGAAGTGAGTTCGATTACTTCTTTATCTAACCCGCTGTAATGTTGATTCAGCTTTAGATATTTTAACACCGAAGTTCTGAATTCATCAGTTGCGATCCTATGCATTTCGATGGAACTAATAGTTAGTAGTTGATCCCCTTTTTTTGAGTAAAGTGTATGATATATTCGTGAACTTAATCCAGTATTAGAAGGTTGCTTGTAGGCTACTGTATCATCGTACGAATTTTTGGGCATTTTAATACTGAATAAACCATCAAACAAACGAAACTCCATATTTAGTCCCAAATTGTCGGGCTGTGCATTCAAACTATGAAAAAATAACAGTAACCCACAAATCAGGCTGCTTTTCAGGCAGGTCATCGTAACTTTAAGTGACATAGTTTCTGAATTATTCCCAAAACCTCGGGATGGATTGTTATTTGATCTGATTGTAATAGTTATCAGCTAAAAATTAATTCTCAAAGAAAAGATTTTTTGACTTGTAATAAAATATTAATTCTTAATTATTAACTATTAATTATTTCTATGAACTTAGGAAATCTTACCATAAAAGCCGCCGAAGCATTTCAATCGGCACAGCAATTTGCTTTCAATGCAAAAAATCCGAATATTGAGACGGAGCATTTGTTAAAAGCGTTGCTCGAACAGCAGGATTCAACTGTTGATTATTTATTAAAGAAAAATAATGTTACGGTAAATATTGTTGATAGTAAATTAGATGAACTCATTTCTAAATTACCAACTACAAATGGCGATGCTGCTCAACAGGTAAGCCGCGATGCAAATAATGTACTGCTGCGTGCAGGTGCTGTACTAAAACAATTTAATGATGAGTTTGTAACTCCCGAACATTTATTACTAGCCATTGTACAAGGCAATGATAACGCAGCTAAATTGTTGAAAAATTCAGGGCTTACAGAAAAAGGATTGGTAACCGCTATTAAAGATTTACGAAAAGGCGAAACAGTAACATCGCAAACGCAAAGTCAGGAATACAATGCATTGAACAAGTATGCAAAGAACCTGAATGAGATGGCAAGAAACGGAAAACTCGATCCGGTTATTGGCCGTGATGAAGAGATAAGACGAACATTACATATTTTAAGCCGTCGTTCTAAAAACAATCCAATTTTAGTTGGTGAACCGGGTGTGGGAAAAACAGCAATTGCCGAAGGCCTTGCAATGCGTATTGTAAATGGCGATGTGCCGGAGAATTTAAAATCAAAAATTATTTATGCCTTGGATATGGGCTTGTTAATAGCCGGCGCAAAATACAAAGGTGAATTTGAAGAGCGTTTAAAAGCAGTAATAAAAGAAGTAAGTACAAGTGATGGCGAAATTATTCTATTCATTGATGAGATTCATACACTGGTAGGTGCAGGTGGTGGGGAAGGTGCAATGGATGCAGCTAATATTTTAAAACCGGCTTTGGCAAGGGGTGAATTAAGAGCAATCGGTGCCACTACATTAAGTGAGTATCAGAAATTTTTTGAAAAAGATAAAGCTCTTGAAAGAAGATTTCAACGAATCATAATAGACGAACCCAATGTGGAGGATGCTATTTCAATTTTGCGTGGCTTGAAAGATCGATATGAAACGCATCATCATGTTCGAATTAAGGATGATGCCATTATAGCTGCTGTTGAATTATCTAACCGGTATATCACCGATCGTTTTTTGCCGGATAAAGCGATTGACTTAATTGATGAAAGTGCTGCAAAACTGCGTTTGGAAATGAACAGTATGCCGGAAGAATTAGATAAGTTAGACAGACAGATTCGTCAGTTGGAAATAGAACGTGAAGCGATCAAGAGAGAAAATGATGCAGTAAAACTAAAAGAACTGAATACGGAGATTGCAAATCTTTCTGTAACAAGAGATACTTATAAAGCAAAATGGAATCAGGAAAAGGAGTTGGTGGAAAAAGTACAGAATGCAAAAGCGGAAATAGAAAATTTAAAACAAAAAGCAGATCAGGCTGAACGAAATGGTGATTATGGGTTGGTGGCGGAAATCCGTTACGGAAAAATAAAAGAGCAGGAGCAATTGATAATTGATATTACAAAACAAATAGATGAAAGTGGTGAGAAACGTTTACTGAAAGAAGAAGTGGATGCGGAAGATATTGCTGAAAGCATTGCAAAAGCAACCGGCATACCGGTAAGTAAAATGCTGCAAAGTGACAAAGAAAAATTATTGAAGCTCGAAGATCATTTGCATGAACGGGTAGTAGGACAAGATGAAGCAATTACCGCCGTAGCCGATGCTATACGAAGAAGCCGTGCCGGTTTGCAGGATCCAAAAAAACCAATTGGCTCATTTATTTTTTTGGGAACAACCGGAGTTGGTAAAACTGAATTAGCAAAAGCATTAGCTGAATATTTATTTGATGATGAAAGTATGATGACCCGTATCGATATGAGTGAGTACCAGGAAAAACATACGGTCTCACGTTTGGTCGGTGCACCTCCCGGTTATGTGGGTTATGATGAAGGCGGGCAATTGACCGAAGCCGTTCGGAGAAAACCATACAGTGTTGTGCTGCTCGATGAAATTGAAAAAGCAAATCCGGATGTTTGGAATGTTTTGCTACAGGTATTGGATGATGGCAGGCTTACTGATAATAAAGGAAGAGTGGTTAATTTCAGAAATACAATTATCATTATGAC
>JANPEU010000626.1:0-2665 GCA_031423175.1 Bacteroidota bacterium | reverse complement strand
CCAGTTAATTATTCCTGTACCCAGATCGGTAGAATTTTTTCCATTATCTGCTACAACATTTTTTGTTCTGTCTTTAACATGGCAAAGTCTGTATCTGTTTGGTGATTTCTTTAACCAGGCTTCCGGGTCCTGTCCGGCAGTCACCACCCAATAAATGTCGAGCTCAAAATCAACCAAAGCAGGATCTGTATTATTTAATAAAACATCCTGCGCAAACTGACCTTCTAATGTTCTGAAAGTAAAGTCATGATTATGAAATGCAAAACGGATTCCGCTCTTTTTGCATATTTCACCTTTCTTATTAAAGTCTTCTGCGAATTTTTTATAATCATCTATTGTTTTTCCGGCACCTTCCCATGGATAGATGAGGTATTTCATTCCAATTGCTGCAGCATCTGTTGCTTTCTTTTCAAAATTTTTTGTTGTATCACAATGGCTGGAGATGATTGTCATTCCAAGATCATCCATATATTTTTTAAAATCAGTATTACTCATTCCCCAAAACATTCCCTGGGCGCCTTCATAACTTTCAATTTGTTTATATCCAAAATTGGCTACTTGCTGTAAAATGCCTCTTGGATCTTTCGGCAATACATCACGCAGGGTATAAAGTTGTAATCCAAATTTTTTAATCTTCTTTGCTTCTTCTTCCATCGCCAATGAAGCAAAAATATTATTTGTTGCCAGACTGCTTAAGGCAAGCCCGCCGGTAATTTTTAAAAAATCATTTCTTTTCATATTTAAATTATTAAAATAATTAAAATTAAAGTTTATTATCATTAAGTGAGACTGGTAAATATTTTATCTCCTTTTTTATAATCCAAATCACCAATATACTTACCCGGCACAGGTTCGTATCTTGTTGCACCAATTCTTCCCACTTTACTTGTAAAATATCCGGTAATGGTTAATTGCTTCATCATGGTAAAATAATGTGAAGGCATTTTCTCTTTTATGAACGATTTATTCCCTTTAGCTAGTTCAGCTTTTTCCTTTTCATTTTGTGCTTTATCGAAATCGTTTTTCGTTTTGTTATAATCTTTAGCTTCTTTATCCAATACTGTTAATAAATCAGTTCGTTCTTTAGCATTCGAATTCATAAATGTTGTATGATACTTTTCCTTACATGCAGCATTCAATTTATCCATTCCTTCATGAAATGTTTTTTTATCGTCTTCATCATAACAGTCATTTATCATCACTGTCATGTATTGTCCTACTTTTGCTTCTTTTGCGCCAGGAGTATTTGTTTTTGGAAAAATAGTTTCAGCTATCTCATCCAGTAAAGCTATATCGCTTTCAGTAAATGTCATTGATGAACCTGCTGAAGGATTATTACAACCCGATAATAAAAATTCTCCACCAATAACAACGCCACCTGTGGCTAAAGCGACTAATCTTAAAAGTTCACGTCTGTTCATTATTGAAAATTTAAAAAGTGATTTAAAGATTATTTTTATTAAGTTCTGTCACAGCAAAATCAACTGCTCTCGCTGTTAATGCCATATAAGAAAGCGATGGATTTACACAGCTTGCACTCGTCATACAAGCTCCATCTGTAACAAAAACATTTTTACAATCCCATACCTGATTATTGCCATTCAAGACAGATGTTTTTTCATCTCGCCCCATACGTGCAGTTCCCATTTCATGTATGCCCATACCTACATGATATGTATTATCAAATGTTTTAACATTTTTTACGCCGGCAGCTTCAAGCATGTCTTTTAAATCATTCTGCATATCAAACCGCATTTTAATTTCATTCTCTTTTATTTCCACATCCATATCTAACACAGGCAATCCCCATTTATCCTTTACATTTCGATTCAACGAAATTTTATTTTCATGATAAGGAAGCATTTCACCAAAAGCAGTAGCACCGATTTTCCAATCTCCAGGTTCGCTTAACGCATCTTTAAAATCACCACCGATGCTTAGCTCTTTTACTTCTCTACTCCAGCCATTTCTGCTTGCACTGCCTTGATAACCGAAGCCACGAATGTAATCTCGTTTTTCATTCCCTAAATTTCTAAACCGTGGAATATAAAAACCGGTTGGGCGATGACCGAAATAATATTTATCATCATAACCTTCCACATCTCCACCAGCGCCACACCGGAAATGATGGTCCATTACATTATGTCCTAATTCTCCACTGGCACTACCCAATCCATCCGTCCAGATATTTGTAGCCGAGTTCATCAATATCCATGTACTATTAAAGGTTGAAGCACATAAGAATACAATTTTTGAAAAATATTCTTTTACTTCATTTGTTTCTGCATCAATGATTCTTACACCTTTTGCTTTCTTTGTTTCTTTATCATAAATAATTTCTGTTACAATTGAAAAAGGACGAAGTGTAAGATTACCCGTTTTCATTGCAGCGGGAAGTGTACTCGATTGTGTACTGAAATAAGCACCAAACGGGCAACCATTCCAGCACATATCCCGGTACTGACAATTGTCCCGTTCCGGACTATCTTTCAACGGAGCTGTTACATGTGCAGTTCTTCCAATGATAATCGTTCTGGCATTTTTATAATGCTTTTTAATTCTTGCAGCCACATCTTTTTCTACAATGTTCAAATCCATTGCAGGTAAAAAATGACTATCTGGTAACTGTGGTAAATTTTCATACGAGCCTTGAATTCCTGCAAAT
>JANPEU010000625.1:0-15823 GCA_031423175.1 Bacteroidota bacterium | reverse complement strand
AACCTGCATAATGTAATAATGATTGAAAAAGCGGCTACGGAAGGTGTGAGAGAATTAATTTCGATTCTTAACCGGTAATTTTTTCATCATGAAAAATTATTCCATACGATTCTAATTCTTCTAAAACAGGCAGATAAATTTCTTTACTCGTTGGTATATGCAATCCTTTCAATTTTATTTTCCCATTCAAAATAAGTTTAGCCGCAATTCCCAATGGCAAGCCAACTGTTTTAGCCATTGCTGTACGCAAACTGTCTTCACCTTTTACAATTAAGGTACTTCGGAATGCGGTCTGCTGATTTCCACTTGTTGATTCAATCTCATGCACCATTACAATCATATCCCTGTCATTTGGCATTAATGCAAGTTTTCGTTCAACTAAATATTGTAAAATATCAACAGAGTATTTGGCAGTTTGAGGAATTTTTTCATCACTGAATAAATCGAGATAATCAAATAATTTTTTTACTAAAACCCTATCTTTTTCATCAACATATTCATCAAGGAATTCTTCAAAACTGTCAGCATTAGATTGTGCAGCTATATTTTTATCTAGCCATTCTTTTATGGAAGCATTCCTAACATCAAAAACAGCATTCAGGGTGTCATCGTCAGTTAGATTAGCTTTTATAATATAATTCCACCCGATACAAAAATCAGGATGACGTAAAGTAGTTCTTATAAAAGTTTCTGTTTCTTCCAATCCGTATAAAGGGATATAGGATAAGGAATCTCTGTTTGGATAATAAGCTAAATCATAAAGACCCGGAACAGAAATTTTATTACAATCAGCAAATAAAAAATAATCAGTAATTTTTTTTATTTGATTATTTATTTTATAAATCGCCCCAGCTTTACCAGCCATTACAATATTTCTCGGGTTCCAGCTTATTTTATAATGCCAGGGATTCGAATCACTCTCCGGTGCCACTAAACCCCCGCAATGCGATTTAAAAGAATTGATTTTGCCACCTTCCTCATGTATTTCATCAATCATTTTCATGGCACTCATATGATCGATGCCGGGGTCAAGACCCATTTCACATAAAAACAACAGTCCTTTGTTTTCAATTGTTGATTTTAGATTTTTAATTGTTTCATCAATGTATGAGGCCGTCAGTAAGTTTTTATTTTCATCGACACAAGTAATCGCCACAATTGTATGCAGCGCAGGTGGAAGCAATGAAATAACAATATCCGCTTTTGATATAAATTCTTTTCTTTTTATTTCATCGTTAATGTCAAAGCTTATAGCTTCTGCATAGTACGAATCATTTGTTTTTGATTTTGCCAGATTCAGATCTGCATCAACTATAAATATTTTCCAATTTTCGTTCTCCGCTTCATTTAGTAAATAATCAATTAGAACAGTAGCGGAACGGCCTGCACCAAAAAGAAGGATTGTTTTCAATATTGAATAATTTGTAGCTAAAATAAGCGATTGCCTACAACTGAAAATATATTTTTAAATACATTCATTTTAAAGCTTAAACGGATTATTCAGATTTTCGAAATTTGAAAAAGCTTACTTTCTTTTTTATCTGAGTATGAAAATTAAAATAATGCTGTAATACCAGCACGACCCGTGTTAACAGTCCGGCTTGATCCCGGTTTTCTTCCATCATACTGAATATTCAACTCCAGGTTATTTAATAATCTTTTTGTAAGTGTGACGGACCAGAGATAATTACTTCCCGGCAACAATCCATTTAACATGATATAGCTGACGGTGGTATTTGCAACTGCATTGTAGCTGATATTATCCAATGTAAACTTTGCGGTAATGGAACTACTTTGAAGAATATTATATTTCGTTTCTACGTTTAAGGAATGAGACAATGATTTTTCTCCACCATAAATCGGCAGGTTTTTCTTTGATTCATATTTATAACTAGCCTGCAACCTGAAATTTGTTTTACGAATAAATGAAATGCGTGGTTCAAGACTGTAAATATTCAATTCATAATTCCGGTTATTAAATTTTGGGGTGTATAAGGCATTTACACCTTTCAACCCGTTTATATCAAAAGTGAAATTGCGGGTTATATTCCAACGCCATTTTGCAATCCAGTTGTTAAGCCTGCGGCTTTCATTTCCATAAGTTAGCAGCGATTGTGTATTTTTTCTGAGGTTACTTAAATCAATTCCCCATTTGCTGCTGTACCGGTTAAATGAAATCGTGTTTACGGCAGTATTATCCAATAAAAGCAAAGCCGTATCATTTACATCATACTTAAACGGATTGAATTCAAATGTGCCCGCAGAAACGGATTTTTTATTTATTTGTAACGAAGTTTGAAATGTAGTTAACGATAGTATTTTTTTAATGCCTTTTAAATTTGCTGAAGTAAGTACTGCACGGGGATTAATGTTCAGGCTGTAATTAAACGTGATAAAGTTTGCTTTTATATATTCATTGGTAGGCGTAAGCAAGCGTATAAATTTTGCCTGATCCGGAAATGCCGCCAATTCAAATTCATTTAATTGCTGCACACCATCATTGTTATAATCGTTCCAGGCAAATTGCCCGGTGCCCTGAGGCACTTCGAGGTAAATAAAATCACGACGCTGCTCCTGCCCTGTTCCTAATTCATATAAAATATTTCCGGTAAGTAAACCGTTCCATTCCTGCATTACATACTCCGCTCTGCCAAGAATTGTTTCATCTTCTTTTTGTCTTGATACTTTATTGTCAAGAATTTTTAATTTTCTGAATGTTGCATTCAGAAAAAATTGCCGCTTTTCATTTGACAGGAGTTCAGTTTGCAGATTCAGGTTGTAACTTCTGTCACCGCGGTATAAATTTTTTCCAACCGGGTATTTATCGGAGCGGCTGAAAAAACTAATACCATATTTATTTTTTTTCTCTTCGCCAGATTTAAAATATACTGACCAGGTATCAAAAGAAAACGTAAGCGGCGTTAATGTATCCGTTGCTTTATTTCGTGGTTTATTTTCTTCCATCGCATAACGCATACCCAACCGCCAGTTATTAATTTTTTTCAACTGCTTACTCAAATCAATAATTGGTTTTATTACAGTTCCCTTGTCATTTGCCCCATTAAAATTTGTAATAGCAAACTGGTTGTTTATAATCCAGCCTTTAAAATTAGCTGTATGGTTAACTACCTGCAGAATGCCATTATACTTATCGCTCCGATTATAATTTGTAAGATTGTAAGTAAGACTATGATTGTTTTTATTTTTCAAGCCGGCAGTTGCTTTTATGATATGCTCGTCTGCAGGTGTTAGAAATAAAGGCAAGCCCCAATCCCTTGAAAACTCAACCAATCGCAACCGTTCAAGCGGACGAAATTTTGACTGAACAAATTCGTAATCCAATTTTGTATTTAATACCAGCTTTTTTGCATTGGCAAATGTTTTAAAAGTATTCCATTGCAGCTTTGCTGCTATCCCCTTATCATCGCCATTATTTTTTTCAGAAAAAGTATTTGCATCATAATTACTTAGAGCAATTTCTGTTTTAAGGTTCGAATTTTTTGATAAAAGATAATCTACGCCGATGCTCATTAACTGTTGTTTTTTTGGAGTAACAAGAATAATAACCGGTTCATACCTTCCTTGTTTAACACTTGCAATGGGAGCAACATATTTAAAAACTTTTCCATTAGCCCCATTGAAGTCGGGAATATAATTGCCACTCCCCACTCCTACATCGATAAAGTTCAACGCAAAATTTGCAAGTATTGGATTGGTGGAGTATTTATAAAAGGAATCAACTCCCGGAGTGATAATTATTTTTTCATACAAAATCTTTCCGGCTGCAAATGTGTCGGGTGTGGCAGAAGGATAAAATGCTTTTTGAATACTATCGCCTACTGTAGAAAGAAATTGCTTTTGCGAAATATCTAGTTCCTGATTGATGGAAGAATTTTTTGCATCGCTGTTATTAAAAAAACCAACCCGCATACTCAGTTTCTTATTTACCACAAACTCCTGCGAAGCATAAAGATTAGCATTTAAAAAATTCCGATCAGCGTATTCAAACTCAACCTGTATGCGACTGTCTTTTGTTATCAATCGTTTCGGTGTAAATGAAATTTCGGCCGTGTTATAATTGATAACATAATCCTGATCTTCGCCCCGCTGCAATAATTCCCCATCAATAAAAACCCGTTCTGTATTGGGTAATACAATAAAAAAGAATTCATTGTTAGCGCCGCGTAGTCTGTAGGGTCCTTGATTGCCTTCCAATGCTTCCAGAATATTTCTTGTAAATTTTCCTTTAGCTATAGAACCGCTTACTAATGTATTGGAAATTGTTTTTTTTGAGATAGCCGAACTGTTTTGAAATGAAACGCCTTGCAGCCGTTTATAAAAGTTTAAAAAATAAGATTGATTTTGCCGGATATCAATATCACCCAAATTGAGTTGCCATCCTTTTTTACTAAACCGGATATAAACCTGATCAAATTCATTTAACTGCTGCGTAGTACCATCGGGTTGAATCGGGATATTATTATCTGTGATTGCAGCTGCAAGATTAATACTGTCGCCAAGCATACCGCTGAGTTGAAGATTGAAACTTGAGTTCAATACAGCATCCTGTGCATTGCCAAAAGAAAGTTGTCGTCCAAAACTTCCTTCGGCTTTTATATTTCCAAAATTGAAAGCACTTGTTTGTTGCTCTGCAAAATCCTCTCTGGATAAGAATGGAATTGTATAATTGACCAGGCTGTCAAAACTCATCCGGTAAGCAATACGATTTAGTTTTGCCGGAAAAATCCGATAGCTGATAAAAATACTATCGGAAGTTGGTTTTTTAATCCAGTAAAGAATAGCGTTGATATAATCCATTCTGAAATCATCAGCAGTTGAGTTGAAAATATTTATTGAATTGGGAATGATACTGAGCGTATCGAGTTTTAAACTATCTGCCTGTATTTTAAAATATTGCTGACGCAAGTTGGATTGCGGAATTTGAGCAGCAGGATATTGTGCAGTAGTTACAATTGTAAATAACAACAATATTTTTATGAATGATATTCTTACAAGCAGTTTCAGAGGGAAGTATTTATCTAAAAATCGTAAAAATCAGCTTTTTATTGTTGTAAAGTTATCCCGTAGTGTTAATTGAAGAAAAAGAGGCAAATTTGCAGAGTTTTTTAATAAACCTTACGAATGAATAGCCTGAAATATTCAATGTTGATTTATCAGTATTTAGTATTTAAATTACTGTGCTAAATATTTGTATTTTAATTTTGGTATTATTGTTTATTATAATCTGTTGAAAGTCTTCAAGAGACTTTGAACTCAATAAGTTTAATGTATTTTATAAATTAATGATTCGGATTGGTTCAATATTTATTTTTCTGTACCTGTTGATAACGAACAGTCACAGCTATGCACAACTGACCAATATCTGGTATTTTGGCGGCAATGCAGGTGTGAGTTTCAACCCACTGGCGGGCAACAGTATTCCTTATTCTATTTCTAATAGTGCAATGGTTGCCAGCGAAGGCACTGCTACTATCTGCGATGCAAACGGTCAAATACTTTTTTATTCGAATGGCGAAACGGTTTATAATAAAAATCATCAGGTGATGCAGAATGGTACGGGTTTGATGGGGCATAATTCCACTTTCCAGGGTGTGGTGATTATACCTGTACCAAATAACGATAGTCTCTATTATATTTTTACAGCAGATGCATATGAACGCAACTTTGTAAATGGATATCGTTATTCTATTGTAAATATCAGACGAAATGCCGGGTTAGGCGATGTGATTTCAAAAAATAATTTACTGACCGCACCAAGTACAGAAAGATTAACAGCAGCTCGCCATGCAAACGGAATAGATGTATGGGTGATAACAAACGATCTTAATTCAAATGTATTCAGATCTTATCTTGTAAACTGTACCGGGCTTCAAACCACACCAGTTATTTCTACTGTTGGTGATGTACTAAATGTACATAGTGATATGCCATTCGGCGCTATGAAAGTAAGCCCGGATGGAAAACAGTTATGCCAAACACATTTTCCGCAGTTAGATGGAAATATTCCTGAGAATTTTTTTCAATTATTTAATTTTGATAACAGCACCGGCATTTTATCTAATCCTAAAAAAATAATTGTACCAGGGGGGCGTTATTATGCTCCTGAATATTCTCCTGATTCAAAACTCCTCTATGTAACAAAAGCGCAGGATAATAATATTGACCAGTTTGAATCTTTTCTGGCAACAGTATCTTTAATAACAGCTTCAAGAATTTCAATTCCTGCAACAAATGGTTTTTTTGCCTTGCAGATTGCTCCTGATAATAAAATTTACACTTCTAGAATGACTTTATTCCTAAGTGTTATCAGCAATCCAAATGTGAAAGGTATTGGATGTACTTTTGAACTCAATAAAATTCAGCTAACGGGTTTTTCAGGATTAAACTTTCCAAATTATATTAATGATATTGCATTTAACTCGGCAATTAGTTATATAATACAGGATAGTTGTGCCGGTCGTTTATTGTTTTCTGCTCAGTCGAATCTGAGCGGTGTGTTAACCTATAACTGGGATTTTGGTGATGGACAAACTTCAACACTTCAAAATCCGGTTCATACATTCTCTTCCAATAATAAATTTTATACAGTTAAAGTTAGAATCACTTCCACAGCAGGATGTGGATTTGTTGACAGAAGCGTTACGGTTTTTCCAAATGGAATTTCAGCCACTGCAGCTTATAGTTTTGTAAGCCGTTGTGATTCGGGCTATGTACGTTTTGTAAATGAATCAACAATTTTACCTGGAGGGAATATTCAATACGAATGGGATTTCGGCGATGGTCAAACTTCTACTGACAGAGATCCGATTCATACTTTTCCGGGCTCAGGGATATTTGATGTAAAATTAAAAATCAAAACTTCTATACCCTGTCTGGATGTGTTTACAACCCAACAATTGAATCTTCAATTACTTGATATTACTGCATCTCCAGATCAGGTAATTGATATAGGACAATCTGTTCAACTTTCAGTTACTGGTGGTGGTACACAGTTTCAATGGAAGCCTCCACAATATTTGAATGACATCAATATTGCTAATCCTGTTTCCACTCCATTTGATGATATTACATATGTCGTTACAGCAACCAATGCAAGTGGGTGCGTAGATATGGATTCTGTTTTTATTAAAGTCAGACCTGTTGATAGTATTTATATTCCATCGGCATTTACCCCAAACAACGATGGACGGAATGATCTTTTCATGCCGATTGCGGGAATCCGGTTTACATTGGAAAATTTTAGTGTTTATAACCGCTGGGGTGAACGAGTTTTTTTTACGAATCAGAAAGACAAGGGATGGAATGGAAGAACAGATGGCCGGGAACAAGGAACAGGTGTATATGTTTGGATACTCAGCGCCAAAGATAGAAATGGAAGTATGTACAAAAAGAAAGGAACAGTTCTTTTAATTCGGTAAAGTGTTTTACAATCAATAGAAAAGCAAATTATTTCTCCGATTCAAGCCCTGCAAACATATATTCACGATTCAACCTTGCAATATTCTCTATAGAAATTTCTTTCGGGCAAACAGCTTCACATGCACCTGTGTTTGTACATGATCCAAAACCTTCTTTATCCATTTGTGCTACCATATTCATTGCCCTTGATTTTCTTTCAGGACCACCTTGGGGTAATAAAGCCAGATGAGAAACTTTTGCCGATACAAACAGTAATGCCGATGAATTTTTACATGCGGCTACACAAGCCCCACAACCTATACAAGATGCTGCTGCAAAAGCGGCATCTGCGTTATCTTTATTAATGGCTATAGCATTGGCATCTACGGCATTGCCGGTATTAACTGAAATATATCCTCCGGCTTGTATTATTCTATCAAATGCACTTCTATCAACCACTAAATCTTTTATAACAGGAAAAGCATTAGCCCTCCAGGGTTCAATTACAATTGTATCACCATCCTTATATGCCCGCATGTGTAATTGACAAGTTGTATTGGCAAGCCATGGTCCATGTGGACGACCATTGATGTACATCGAACATGAACCACAAATACCTTCCCGGCAGTCATGATCAAATGCAATCGGATCTTTGCCATCTGTAATCAACTCTTCATTCAAAACGTCAATCATTTCCAAAAAAGACATTTCGGAAGAAATATTTTTTACCGGGTAAGTTTCAAAACCGCCCCTATCATTAGCATTTTTCTGTCTCCAGACTTTCAATGTAAGATTCATCATGTAATGTTCCATAAACAACGAATATTGATCGTAAGTAAATTTATTTATATGAACGTTGTGTTGGTTTTGCCACTTCAAACTTCAATTCTTCTTTATGCAATTCCCAATCACTCTCACCTTTATATTCCCATGCAGCTACATAAGCATACTCATTATCTTTTCTGTCAGCTTCACCATCTGGTGTCTGGCTTTCTTCACGGAAGTGTCCACCGCAACTTTCGTTTCTGTTCAAAGCATCCTTACACATGAGTTCACCTAACTCGATAAAATCAGCTACTCGCCCAGCTTTGTCCAATTCAGAATTCATTTCACTTATAGTACCAGGAATTTTTAAATCACTCCAAAATTCTTTTTTCAATGCCTGAACATCTGATATTGCTTTTTTCAGACCTTGTTCATTTCGGGACATTCCACAATACTCCCATATTATTTTACCCAATCGCTTATGAAAACTTTCAACAGTTTGCTTTCCTTTTATATTCATCAGCGTTTCTATTCTATCCTTTACATTTTTTTCAGTTTGTACAAATGCTTCATGTGAAGTGGAAATTGGTTTGGTGGCAATTTCATCTGCTAAATAATTACCAATCGTATAAGGAATTACAAAATAACCATCGGCCAATCCCTGCATCAACGCAGATGCACCCAATCGGTTTGCGCCATGGTCACTGAAATTTGCTTCACCCAAACAATACAAGCCTTTTATATTCGTCATCAGTTCATAATCTACCCACAGGCCGCCCATTGTATAGTGAACAGCAGGATAAATCCTCATTGGTACTTCATAAGGATTTTCTCCGGTAATTTTTTCATACATATCAAAAAGATTACCATATTCCTCTTTAATTACTTCTTTACCCAGCCGCATCAATGTTTCTATATCTGGATTTTCAATTCCTAATTTTCCAGCTTCAGTTCTGCCGTATTTATTTATCAGGTTGTCTTTAAAGTCTAAATACACAGCTTGCCCGGTAGTACCAACACCATATCCAGCATCACATCTTTCTTTCGCTGCTCTTGATGCTACATCCCGGGGAACCAGATTACCAAATGCGGGATATCTTCTTTCGAGATAATAATCTCTTTCCTCTTCCGGAATATCATTCGCTTTTCTTTTATCACCTTTTTGTTTTGGCACCCATATACGTCCATCATTTCTTAATGACTCCGACATCAATGTTAATTTCGACTGATGATCACCACTGACAGGAATGCAAGTAGGATGTATTTGTGTAAAACAGGGGTTAGCAAATGTTGCTCCTTTCTTATGTGCTTTCCAGGTAGCCGTTACATTACTTCCCATTGCATTGGTAGAAAGATAAAATACATTTCCATAACCACCACTGCATAATAAAACGGCATGACCAAAATGTCTTTCCAATTCTCCATTTACCAGGTTGCGGCAAATAATTCCTCTTGCTTTATCATCTATCATCACTACATCCAGCATTTCATGTCTGGCAAACATTTCTACATTTCCCAATGCTACCTGTCTTTCCAATGCTTGATAAGCACCAATTAATAATTGCTGACCTGTTTGTCCTGCAGCATAAAAAGTTCTTTTTACCTGTGTGCCACCGAAAGAACGGTTATTTAATAAACCACCATACTCTCTGGCAAATGGTACACCCTGTGCCACACATTGGTCAATAATATTCACACTTACTTCTGCCAGGCGATGCACATTACTTTCTCTTGCACGATAGTCACCACCTTTTATCGTATCATAAAACAGACGGAAAACGGAATCGCCATCATTCTGATAATTTTTAGCAGCATTAATTCCACCTTGTGCTGCTATACTATGTGCACGCCGGGGCGAATCCTGAAAACAAAATGCTTTGATTTTATAACCCAGTTCGCCTAATGCAGCAGCAGCAGAGGCACCAGCCAGGCCTGTACCAACAATAATAATTTCTAATTTTCTTTTATTAGCCGGGTTCACCAATTTGCAATGGCCTTTGTAGTCTGTCCATTTATTTTCTAATGTTCCGGCAGGTATTTTTGAATCAAGCATAATCACTTATTACAATGATTGAAATAAATATTTTTATTAACCAGCTTTATTACTACTATTAAACTTCCGTTGCGTCGCACTCTTGTGCTGAATTAATTCTATTCAGCAATCGTAACCCCGAATTCTTTTCTCTGTGACTTTGTGTCTTTAAGCCTTCGTGTTTCCCCAAAAACCATTTTTCTATTGTTGAACCCCTACGGGGTTCTCAAATCATTCAACGTTTTCAATCCCCCGGATTTCATCCGGGGCTACCAATATTAAACCCCTACGGGGTTTAAATCTTTCTTCCTTTTTAATTCTCATAAACAAAAAACTCTTCGATCTAAGTCTCCCCTTCGGGGGACAGGGGGCTTCATACCCATCCTAAATACATACTTACCGGCATCATTGCAAAAGCAAGAGAAATAATTATTGAATAACCAATTCCAATATTTGTTAGCAGCGATGTATATTTTGAATTACTTACTCCTACAGTTCTAAATGAACTTTGAAAACCATGAATCAAATGCCAGCAAAGCGAAATACAGGCAAGCACATAAACTATTACTACCCATAACTCCTGAAAAGTATATTGCATCAAAGCAAATAGATTATGTATGTGTTGCCCATTTGCTAATTCCATTTCTGGTCCGGGTATGCCGGTAAACCGGGAAGGAATCCAGAAATGATACCAGTGAATTAAAAAGAAGATTAAAAGAATGGTTCCCAACAATCCCATACTACGACTATACCATTTGCTTCCTTTATTACCAAGATTTACATTGTAGCCAACTTTTCTTTTGCTTCGGTTTTGATACTCCAGCATATAACCCTGAATGATATGAAGAAAGATACCCAGAAAAAGTCCAATTTCTGCAATACGGATTAACACCATGCTTCCCATGAAATGTGCTGCTTTGTTAAACATTACACCACCATCATTTGCCCAAATAGTAGCGTTTACGCCAGCATGCACTACCAAAAAAGTAATCAGAAACAAACCTGTCAACGCCATCACCCACTTTTTACCAATTGAGGAAGTAAACATTTCAGACCAATTCATAAGCAAATTTTATGAGGTATTTATCTTTTGCAAAAATAAGATCGGATTGCCAAAACGCCGCAGAAAGTTTTTAAAATTAAACTCAGGTTTTTAAACGTAAAGAAAGTTCAGTATCTATTTTTTTAAATAAATGAAAAGGCTTATAGACCCGCCATTCAATCAATTCAATCAATTCTATCATCCTGTTCAGCTTCGCTTTCTTAAAATCATACTGGGTTTGCTCAGGCATATTCAGACAAACTATCCAGCCATTTTCATCTCTTACTTCTTCATACCATTCTTCATAATAATCTTTATCACCACTATGGAAATTGAGAACATTTTCCGCAATAAAAATAAATTTAGTGATGCCATTTAATTCGAATATATCGATCACATCTCTTTTCAGCGTCATGATATCGTTTTCAATTGCATCATTCCATTCACCAATTAATTCGATGATGGCATACTTTTCTTCATAATCAGCTATCAAAACTTTTAAGTACAAAGTTTTACTTCCAAATTCATCCCATTGCGGATGGATGTAATAATTATAAACGGTTTGGGAAAATTCAAATTCG
Organism: Bacteroidota bacterium; assembly: GCA_031423175.1. Classification (GTDB taxonomy): domain Bacteria; phylum Bacteroidota; class Bacteroidia; order Chitinophagales; family Chitinophagaceae; genus VBAR01. The sequence continues at coordinate 3,984 of JANPEU010000625.1, read as the reverse complement.
GAGTAGGTCTTTCCAAAGAAAGGCGATAGCTTATCTTCTTCGCTAATATAAATATGCCGCCAGTTATAGTAGGGTTCTATATTGTGCATTGAATTAATTTACGGATAAAACTATTTGCTGGTAATCGAATCAACAGCCTTCTTTACACTTCCATATTTCAAAAGTAAATCCTTTGCTTTTTCATAATCAGCAAGTTTGATTTTTTCCATTAACATTTTAGTTCCTCTGTCTATCAGTTTGTCATTGGTGAGTAGCATGTTTACCATTTTATTATCCTCTACCCTGCCCAGTTGAATCATGATTGCAGTTGAAATCATATTCAACACTAATTTTTGTGATGTGCCACTTTTCATTCTTGTACTACCGGTAATAAATTCTGGACCTACTTCTACTTCTACCGGAAAGTCGGCAGCAAAAGCTAATGGCGAACCAGGATTGTTTGTTATGCATCCGGTTAATATTCCGTTTGCTCTGCATTTTTCCAATGCACCAATTACATACGGAGTTGTGCCGCTGGCTGCAATACCAATTACAAAGTCTTTTTCATTCACTTTGTTTTTTACAAGATCCTTCCACCCTTCTTCAATATTATCTTCAGCATTTTCAACTGCCATTGTAATCGCTTTCTCTCCCCCGGCAATTATTCCGATAACTAAGCCATACGGCACGCCGTAAGTTGGGGGGCATTCACTTGCATCTACAATTGCCAGTCTGCCGCTTGTACCCGCACCGATATAAAACAATCTTCCACCACTCAGCATTTTATCAGTCGCCGCATCAATTAAATTTTCAATTTGAGGGATCGCTTTTTCTATTGCATTAGGAACTGTTTTATCCTCGTTGTTAATATTTGTAAGTATATCTGTAACAGACATTTTTTCAAGATGACGGTACTTGCCGGGTTGTTCTGTTATTTTATTAAATGTGTCCATTCTATTTATGATATTCAATTAAACCATCCATTGGGTTTTTTAAAATAGTACCTGATTCAAAACCATAGCTAACGCAAAGATCTGCTAATACATCCTTGAAACCATACGCAACACCACCAACAAAGTGCACCGGCATTTTCCAAATTTCATTAAATCGAAGCAAATGTGTAAAGAAAAAATCATTCAACCCGTCTTCAATAATATTTTCGATCATAAAATGTCCCCGGTTCTCTGCAAGAAAAACGGTGAAAGATGCAAGATACCTGTTGGGTAAAGGTTTTTGATATACATTTTCCAGTATCGCAATTTTATTGGTTACAAATTTTGCATCAAACCTTGCCCGCAGTTCATCATCAAACGTATTATAGAGATAATATTGAATTACTTTTTTCCCAAGATATGCTCCACTACCCTCGTCACCTAAAATATAACCAAGTCCGGTAGTTGATTTTACAATTTTTTTTCCATTAAAATAACTTGCACCTGAACCCGTACCCAGTATGCAGGCTATGCCTTTCGATTTTTGACAAACGGATCGTGACGCAGCCAATAAATCATGACTTACAAAAATGTGGGCAGCTTTTTTTGAGTTTTTGGGATTAATTACTGAATGGATAGCTTTTTTTACAAACAATGCGTTTTTAGGATTTGCACACCCCGTACCATAATAATAGACTTCTTCAATCTTTCTGTTTTTTATATGAGGCAACAATTCTTTTTTCAAAATTTCTGTTATCTGCTGTTGGTTTAAAAAATAAGGACTGATACCCTGTGTGAATACCGTTTTCTTTTTGCCATTATTCAACAAACACCATTCAGCTTTTGTTGCGCCGCTATCTGCTATCAGTTTAACCAAAATTAGAAATGATTTTTAAAATTGATGAATGAATAAGTCTTTAGCCTCAAATCCGTTATTTTGCATTCAATTTACAAAGAAACAATAACGATGCGGAATAAAAAATTACAAGTATGGCTTCCCCTGCTATTTTCTATAGTTATGATTGCAGGTATGTACTTCGGTTATCAGTTGGGTGGTAGAAATGGGAATAGCAAATTTTTTGGCAGCAATAAAAAAAACACTTTTCAGGAGGCACTGGACCTGATTAATATGAAGTATGTGGATCCTGTGAATCTGGATTCAATTTCCATGAATGCCATTGAACAAATGATGGGAAAATTAGATCCACACTCGGTGTATTTGCCGGCAATTGATTTAAAAGAAGCGAATGAAGAGCTTGCCGGGAATTTTGAAGGCATTGGAGTTGAATTTAATGTTTTCTATGATACAGTTAATATCATTTATGTAATACCCAAAAGCCCGGCTGATATTGCGGGACTGAAATTGGGTGATAAAATTATTCGAATTAATGATTCATTAGTTGCAGGAATTGATCATGCAAATGATGACATCAAAAAACTGATTCGGGGCAAGCACGGAACTAAAGTACTGATTCAGGTATTGCGGAATAATCAATTACAAAAATTAGAAGTAGAGCGAGGCAATATTCCAGTTTCGGCTATTGATGCTGCATATATGATTGATAAAAAAACGGGGTATATAAAACTCAACAAATTTTCCAGGAATGCTTATGTGGAATTTATGAAAAGCCTTGAACAATTGCAGAAGGAAGGAATGGAAAAATTGATTTTTGATTTACGGGGTAATGGTGGCGGTTTTATGGAACAGGCAACCAATATTGCTGATGAATTTTTAAGCGATAATAAACTGATTGTTTATACCGAGGGCTTACATTCTGCAAAGGAAGAATACAAATCAAAAAGACCCGGACTTTTTGAAGAAGATAAAAATAAATTGGTTGTTTTAGTAGATGAACTCTCTGCAAGTGCAAGTGAAGTAGTGGCAGGTGCAGTGCAGGATTGGTGCCGCGGCAAAATTATTGGCCGACGAAGTTTTGGAAAAGGTTTGGTGCAACTGCAATACGATTTAAGCGATGGGTCTGCTATGCGGCTTACTGTAGCCAGATATTATACTCCTAAGGGAAGAAGTATTCAACGTTCATACCAGGACGGCAGAAAAGTTTATATAGATGAAATTATCGATCGCTTTTCTACTGGCGAAACAATGCATATTAATTCAGTTAAATATACAAATGGAAAAATTTATAAAACATATTGCGGTGATACGGTATATGGTGGAGGAGGCATTATGCCTGACATTTCAATTCCGCTTGATACTTCCCGTTTTCATTTTGCTACCAGCCGTGTTTTAGTAAATGGAAGTTTAAATAATTTTGTTTATCAATATTATTTAAAAAATAAAACCACTCTTGATAAATTCAATACGCCAACTGAGTTCAACCAGCAGTTTTCAGTAAACGAAAATTTCTGGGACGGGTTTGTAAATTTTGTAAAAAAAGATTCAGTTAACCTGAATTTGATTCCTGCTAACGAAAAAACTCAATTGCAATTACGTATCAAAGCATACCTGGCAAGACTCAAATGGAGAAGCACCGGGTTTTTCCAGGTGCTTAACTCTGATGATGAAATCATCAGGAAAGGTTTAGAGGTTTTAGGTAAAAATTAATTATCATTTTTATCGTACCAGCTTTTTTTCTCAATCAGGTAAGAAATTACAAGCCCCAAACCACCGCCGACTCCGATCAGGCCAAAATATACAGCCGGATTTCCATCATGGTGATTAAAGTTAGTACTTGGTTTGATTACAAAAGTATCAAGCATATAAGCTAAAAAAAGACCCAGGCCTGACCCAATTAAAAGCAATCCTGCTTTCAAGCTTCTAAAAGGTGCCGGACGATTGACTTTGTCTTTTGGGTTCATCCCTTTTTCAACCATTGCAAGATTCTCTTTTGTTTTCAGGTAAACGATACCAAAAATCATTGCAAATCCGCCTGCAAACATTGTTATCGGTATTAATACTTCTCCGCCGTCCATAGTTTTAAGTTTTAAGTTTTTTAAATTGATTTTGAGAATATGACCACTTGTTTTGAATTGAGGTTACAGGGTTTGTAATTTTTTTTTCAAACAAACGGTTCTGCAGTATATGACTACCCCCTTTTAAATCAGGTTACAG
>JANPEU010000624.1:0-9695 GCA_031423175.1 Bacteroidota bacterium | reverse complement strand
GAATAGTTCTGTGAGTTTATCTTGAGTCAATGTTAAATGATTTTTAAGAGACTCGTTAGTAAAAATAGATTTGGGTTGAACTCTGTCGGGCGCCTTTCATAATCATCTAGGAATTTTATTAAAAGTAAATACGAATAAACGGCTCAAATTGAATTTCCATTTGTATTCACCTGGGTTTGAATTTTTCAATCCGGCAATAATAACATTAATTACTAATAATGTATGTTCAATATGCCAGCCAACAGATGATTTTGACACTCGAAGGTTTATTTGCTCTGATTTTTCAATTTTACTTTCAAGTAACATTAAAAGTGTATTCAATTTCTTCATTCCCTCTAATATAGGTTAAAGGTTAAATATTTTTTTCAAACTCAACCAAAGCTTTTCTTTTTTCGATTTATCTTTTTCAATTTCATCCAACGAAGGAGCAGTAAGGTAATTGATGCCATCAAAAGGCTGCACTTGAAAATTTGGAAAATTGAATGGCAACGAAAGCACTTTCGGATCTACACCAAAAAACAAAACTGATTTTGAAGGAATTGTTTTTAATAAATCCTTATACCCCATATCAGGCAACCCCGAAAAATTTAGCAAAGCAATATCATCAAGATTAAGTTTACAGGCTGTAAGTATGCTGGTTAAGAATGTAAGCCTGTCGTCCGGCAAGTGAACTGTATCCTTATAATTTACAATGACGGTAATCTGTTTTTTATTATTCCCCAAAAAATGAATTGAACCGATTTCATTTTTTTCAGCAGTCTCAATCTGTTTATTTATTCTTTTCCCTTCTATTGTTTCTTTTTTTTTACTAGTTTGATCATTTTGAATCAAAACAGTTTTATACAGATCTGCAATAGTTGTTAGTGGTAAATGAATATCGTTCAGCGTCATTATTCTTTGAAATTTTAAATTGTCAATTCTACTCAAATTTTTTCGAAGCAGAATAAAAAACGATGTTCCTCAATTCTAGCCTTTTTCCGTTTCTTTGCACTGCAAAATAAACTAAATATGATTGCAGCGATGGATATACCTGTTACTAAAATCAGCAGAAGCAAACTCAACGATATAAAATTGGAGAATCTTCCTTTTGGAAAGTATTATTCGGATCATATGCTTGAGGCAGATTATATAAATGGTGAATGGAAGAATATTCAGATTAAACCCTTTCAGCATTTTTCCATCAGCCCATCACTGGCAGCCTTGCATTATGGTCAGGCTATTTTTGAAGGGATCAAAGCTTTTCGTAATCAATCAGGTGAGGCGTTTATTTTCAGGCCCCACAAAAATTTTGAGCGTTTCAATATTTCTGCTCACCGTATGGAAATGCCTGAAGTACCGTTTGAATTATTTATAGGTGGCATGCAGCAACTCATTAATCTTGATAAAAACTGGATACCCACAGCGCCAGATCATTCATTATATATTCGTCCTTTTATGTTTTCGTCGGATGAAGTGATTGGCGTAAAGCCTTCTGAAAATTATAAGTTCATGATTATTCTCAGTCCCACCGGCCCTTATCATATTGAGCCGATGCGTTTGTATGTGGAAGAAAAATACACCCGGGCAGCACCGGGAGGTGTTGGGTTTGCAAAAGCAGCGGGAAATTATGGTGCTTCAATGCGTGCAACTGCGGAAGCAAAAAAGAAAGGCTTTGACCAGGTGTTGTGGACAGATGCTTTTGAACATAAGTATGTTCAGGAGTGTGGTATGATGAATGTCTTTTTTATCATCGGAAATACAGCAATAACTCCCGATTTGGATGAAGGAACGATACTGGATGGTGTAACACGGGACAGTGTACTTATTCTTTTAAAAGAGATGGGTTTAAATGTGGAAGAAAGAAAACTAAGCATTGACGAGATTATTGAAGCATACAAAGCCGGCAAAAAAATGGAAGTTTTCGGAACCGGAACTGCAGCTACCATTTCGCCAATAAAGGAACTGTATTACAAAGATTTTGATATGAAATTTGACCCCAACACATGGGAAAAAGCCCCGGCAATAAAAAAACAATTAACCGATATACGGGAGGGCAGGGCAGAAGATAAACATAACTGGATGTGGAAGATTTGAATATATTCCAAGTGTTTCTCAGTCTGACTCAATTTCTAATTGAAATTCATTCGTTATCAAACTTCAAATCCTACTTATTTCCACAAATGGGGATAAACAACTTGATATTAAACCAGGTATTTTAAAATTCATTTCCCTCTTTTTTGGTTATTCACCTTCATGCCTTTACCTTTGCCGTCCCTTAAAATAAAGGTCAAGAATGCCTACAATTCAACAATTAGTAAGAAAAGGAAGACAAATCATCAGGGCCAAAAGCAAATCAAGAGCTTTAGATAGTTGTCCTCAGCGTCGTGGAGTATGCACCCGTGTATATACAACTACGCCAAAGAAACCTAACTCTGCGCTTCGTAAAGTAGCCAAAGTTCGTTTAACCAATAAAGTGGAAGTAATAGCCTATATACCAGGTGAAGGTCATAATCTGCAGGAACACTCAATCGTTTTGATACGTGGTGGTCGTGTGAAGGATTTACCCGGCGTTCGTTATCATATCGTTCGCGGTTCGTTGGATACTGCGGGTGTAAAAGACCGTAAACAAAGCCGTAGTAAGTATGGTACGAAGAAAGATAAAAGCGCTAAAAAATAATCACTGATTTTTTTTTGATTAAAAAAATAAAAAGAACAAAAATTATAAACGATGCGGAAAGCACAAGCAAAGAAATTACCTCTGGCTCCAGACCCAAAGTTTAATGATAAACTGGTAACACGATTTATCAATACAATGATGTGGCAGGGAAAGAAAAGCATAGCCTTTGAAATTTTCTACGATTCATTGGAGAAAGTAACAAAGCAAACCAATGAAGATGGCTATGAAGTTTGGAAAAGAGCAATTGCAAATGTTACTCCTTCAGTTGAGGTTCGTAGTCGTCGTATAGGGGGTGCAACATTTCAAATTCCTGCTGAAGTTCGTGCCGACAGAAAAATCTCTTTAAGCATGAAATGGCTTATTCGTTATAGCCGCGAAAGAAATGGCAGAAGCATGGCTGATAAATTAGCCGGTGAAATAGTTGCAGCAGCAAAAGGTGAAGGTTCAGCTATAAAAAAGAAAGAAGATACACATCGTATGGCAGAAGCTAACAAAGCATTTGCTCACTTTAGAATCTAAAAGAATTCGTTTTAATATACGAGTCCCGTCTTTATTAGGCGGGACTTTTTTTATATAGTATAACTAATAGAGGCGTAATACTGTTTTGCATAAGCAGCAATCAAATCTGCTTTATCTGTGCCATTAATTATTCGCCTTGCATTTTTCCAATCCTCGGTTGTTACATTAAAATAGGTTGAAAGCTTTCTACCTGTAAACCATCCTTCCATCATGCCAGAAAATAAAACTTGCGTTGCATTTTTTATTTCCAAAACTAATTCGGGTTTATTTATTAAATCAAGCCCGAGTTTTTTCCCTGCTTTCTGATAATTTTCATACCATGTTAATTGAACAAAACCCCGGCCGTAAAAAAGATTCGTGGTATCAAAATAACGGGTTTTGTCCATTTTAATATTCTTACCATAGGGGCGGGTCTTTCCTTTTCCATATTCTTCAATACCTCTAAAAGTTCTATCCGTTTCGTGATGCGTAGTGGCAAGCATATAAGCCAGCCACCGGTCATCTTTTTTTGAATAATTTTTTTCCCATTCATCTAAAATTGCATTTAACCCATCTATTTGTGTTTGGTTAAATTTTCCATTGAACAAAGAAATTTTTGTTTGATCAAAGAAGAAGTTTCTATTTAACATGGTTGACAATTTTCACTAAAGTTAAAACGGTTTTAAACTCAGTACAATACCTCTTTTGGACTAATTTTACTCCAGTATCATCCATCATTTATAACCCTCAATAATTGATTGACTATTCAAATTCGATAATTCGAAACTACATAAGCATCTTATGCAAGCTTGTTTAATAAATAGAAATACAATATTTGGGGTGCAAAGAAGTATTCGAAAAACGGTCAGAACTCTTTTGACTCTTATGTTAACAATATTTATAACATCCTGTAGTAATAGCGGAGAAGAACCAGACGGCGGCCCTTGCACTTACGATAAGAAAATATATCCTGCAACAGTTATTGGTATTATAAAGAAAGACAGCCTGGTTGCAGATATTATTTTTCGGGTGAACGACTTAAGTGAAAATATTTACCGGGATAGTGTTTTATTGAGCATGGAAAAAAAGGAAATGATGCCCTTTGCAATGATTGAAAAAGATAGTATTGCTGTTGGTAAAAAATATACCTACGATGTTTGGAAAATTATTGATGGGCATTGTAACCCGAAAATTGAAACACTGAAAATCATAGAATGTAAATAATCATCCTCCAAAAACTAAAGCTACCTGTACTCCAAATCCTTTTAACGAAGATTTTGTGGCACCTGTATAATTTTTCAGCCGCTTTTGAAATATATCATTTTTGTAAAATTCATATTTTGATAACCCGTAATCATAAAACACATTCAATTTAATTCCTGAATACGTGCCGGGTTTGAAAGGTAAAAAGAAACCGGCTTTGGGTCTTACTGAAAAAATATATCCTTTAAATGGGTTATGGCTTTCAGGAGTCTCTTCAAACAGGGGTGCTGCCGTTCCTGATGTTTCAAATTTTCCAGCATTGCTTGTAGCCCCTAAATCAAACCCAATAAATAAAGGACCGGCAATATAATTGGAAAAGCCAAAATGAATATCAATTGTACTTGTACTTAAAGAAGCGGAATTACTCTTTGAAGCATCATCGCTTTTTGTTTTGATTCCAAAACCAAGACTGCCACCAGCCTCAAATTCATTTTTCCCTTTACGGATTGTATAAGCTAATGAAAACCCATAGGCAGTTTTAGGTATAACCGACGATGTTAAATTTAGCGAATCGCTGACTACGGCTATATATTTATCAAACTCAGCCCGGGTTGGGTTTGAATAAGAGACACCGATATTGAATGCACTGCCTTCAATTGTATTCTTTTTACTTTTTTGCCCAAAAGACATTAAAAAGGAAATCATTAAAATGAATAGAGGGATAATTTTTTTCATGCGAGTAAAGATTTAGGTTGTAAAAATCAATTTTAATATTGCAACGGACAATACCCTCTATGGGGCATTTTGTTATACTCAATAAAATAACGATAAAACTATAAGAGGCATTGACGGAAATAAATGATTCCTTATTTCCTGATGTAAAACCTTTTGTCGTCAAGAAATTTTTTGTCAACAGCAGAATAAATATCAATCCGGTAGTTTTCGCTGGGCACTACATCGGTTAAGTGTATATAAAAATCCTTCCATTTATTATTCGGCCCGCAAGAAATGTTTGATAAATCTACTATTACTCCATCTTTTCTGATTATAACCATCAGTTCGCTTAACTCAAGCTTATTATTACGGAATAAAAGACCCACCAGGCGCAAATCATTATCTTTTAACTCTATTCCATCTTTATCTAAAGATGCATTGAGTTTGCTGGTGCCAACGGTTACCATGTATTGTGTATCCAGTTTAGCAAACTCAGCCTCCCTGTAATCTTTATTATCTTTTCCAGGCCATCTGTTTCTAACTCCGGTGTATCGGGCATCCTGAGCAAATGAAATACTTGTAATTAAAACAAGCATGGATAGTAAAAACATTCTTTTCATATAAGTGTATTTGTAAAATTTATTTTATAGAAGCAATTCTTGTCTTTTCTTTTTCTATTGGTTCTGCAAGTTTTGGATTAAATTGAATGGCTTTTACAAAATCAGATTCAGCTGCAGTTTTATTTCCATTTTCTAAATAGCATAAGCCCCGGAGTACATACATTTCGCCATTATAAGGTGATGTAACAAGCGACTCTGTAAAATCAACAATCGCCAAATCAAATTTTTTCATTTCACGGTAACACATTCCCCGTTCTGTAAACAAAGTTTCTTTGCTGCGCCCAAATTTTAATGCAGCAGTAAAGTCATTTACTGCTTTTGCAAATTCAGTGTGGACGAAATAATATTCAGCTCTTTCTTTCAACTCATCCAGGCCGACTGGTTTGCTTTTCTCAATAGCCTCTGAAATTAATGCTGCAATATTTTTATATCCTTTTTGGTTTGCATAGTATAAAGCATCTTTTTTTGTAATGTCCAAAGCAAATGGTGAAGCACCGTTATCTAAAAGAATTTTTACAACTTCGGTTTTTTCAACTTTCCTTGTTACAGCCACTAACAGGGGAGTAAAACCTACGTCTGATTTTAAATTTAGTTTTGCGCCTGATTTAATAAGGTCTGTTACAAATCGAATATCATCGCCAAATACTGCCCAGGAAATAGCTGATTGCCCGGATTTCTGTTGTTTATCAATATTAAGCTTGCAGGGAAATATATTTTTAAATTCTTCATACGGTTTAAATAAAACATATTGGCTTGTAACTGATGCAACGCCTGCAGCCTCTCGTTTTTTTTCGTCCTCATAAGCTGTTTTACAAAATTCACAGTTATATACTTCCCGTAATTGCTGGTCTGTTATTGATTTATTATTTACATACTCAACGGAAGACTGAAAATCCTTTTGAGCAGGTTGTAGTTTAAAGGCCTGGGAAAAGGAAAGTGCGGCATTTGTTCTTTCACCGTCAATGATGAATAATTTTCCCTGCAAATAATGATATTCAGGATTTTGGGAATTAATTGCAATCGCTGCCGCTAAATAAAATTTCGCATAACCAAAATTAGTTAGTTCAAAATAGGCGCTGGCAAGAATAAAATTATACATACCAGCATTTCCCGGGTTTGATTCTTTAAGTTTAGTTGCGTTTTCAATTACGCAATTCCAGTCAGCCACCCGGTTACAATCTTGTAGTTTCTTTAAAAGCTTTTCGTTTTCACTCTGGGCTAATAACATTCCACCAAATAAAATTGTTGTAAAAAAGAGTAGTGTTTTTTTCATCCCTTGTTTATTTTGATATATTAAACAATAAAAATCATTTTATTAATTTTTATAAGCAAAACCCCTGTGTGGCATTTTATAAAAAAACCCGCAATGCTGCGGGTTGATTTGTTTCATTTGATTGGTTATTAGGTTTGGCTAAATCCATTTATTCTTTAAACTGATTTGCAGGGCTTCTACTTTGCTGCTTACATGCAGCTTGCGGTAAATATTTTTCATATGTTGCCTCACGGTATGTTTACTCAGAAAAAGTTGTTCGGCAATCTGTGCATATTCTTTTCCTTCCATATTACATTTCAAAATTTCTTTTTCTCTTTCGCTAAGCGTTTCAGTTTCTGGTTTTGTTTGTGTGTCTGTTGTATTTGCAGGTTGTTCTTTAAGCGCAGTAAGCCATCTCCATGCTTTGCGTGCAATGCCCGGGCTCATCGGCGCCCCCTCATCTTCGTACACCTGATAAATAGATTCAATAATGTTCTGTGCAGTTTCTTCTTTAAGCAAATAACCATGTGCACCTGCTTTGATGGCATTAAAAATTTTCTCTTCATCATCAATTACGGTAAGCATGATGAATTTTACATCGGTATAAAGAGGGGCCGCTAATTTTACAGTTTCAATTCCATTCATTTCATTCATCTCAATATCCATGAGTACCACATCTGGCTTTTTTGATGCAGTTTTCATTTGTTTCAAAAAATCAACTCCGTCATTAGCCTCCATGACCACATCAATATCATTTTCCACTGAAGACAATTTTTCTTTCAGCGAATTTCTTAAATACGGTTTATCATCGACAATAGCGATAGTCATTTTACAAAAGTATAGTTGTATAAATTGAATTGAATACCCTCTGTGCGGCATTTCATTTTTTAATATTTAATTCTACCGAAGTCCCTTTTCCCTTTACTGACTCGATATTCAGTAAAGCACCCATAGTGGAAGCTCTTTGCTTCATATTCTTCAGGCCGTAATGTTCTCCTATGATTGATTCTGAAACTTCAAAACCAGTTCCATTATCTTCAATCGCTATTGATATTCCGTTACTGTCAGAATTTCCTTTTAACCGTAATAAATCACTGTTTGAATATTTACATGCATTATTAATTGCTTCCTGGCAAATACGGAACAACTGCAGTGCATGATTGGAATTTAAAGTCACAGATTCAGTGAAATTTTCATCTATAGATAAATGTATTGATGGGTATGATTGCAAATAACGGCTGGTATAATCAATCAGTTTATCAAAAAAAATTTCGACAGACACCTCTTCTTTATTTAAAATCCAGATTGTTTCCCGCAGTGTTTGTAATAATTGCCTGGATGTTGTTTTCACTTTTTTAATTTCATCGCCAACCTCCAGGTTTTTTTTATTGGTGGTGTCAAGATGTTCGATGTTGTTAGAAAGCAAGGCAAGCTGAGAGCCGAGATTATCATGTAAATCCCGGCTGAGTCTTTCTTTTTCTTCCTGTACCTGCTGTTGCATTTTTAATTGCTCAACGCTTCTTCTGTATTTTCTTTTTTGATTTAAAAAGAAAAATGCAAACCCGGAAGCTATAAGTAAACCAATTATACTTGTGATATAAATTTGTTTTTCCTTTTTCGCTTTTAAAACAGCCATTTCTTTTTCATGGGTAGTTTCCGCATTTTTAAATTTTGCTTCGGCTTCACTGATTTTAGAATTTAGGTCCATATTGAAGCGTTTTACGAAAGCCTGGTTTTGGTTATATAAATATTGGTATCCATCTTTATAGTTACCCGATGAAGCATAAGTGGAAGACAATAAACCCAGCGCTGTTTGCTCCATATCCAGTTTATTAAATTTCTGAGAAATTAGCAATGCTTCTTTCCCCGTTTTTACTGCTTCGTCGAACTTTTTTTCCCTGGATAATACCACAGCGTAAAACATCAATGCTTCTGCCATGCGCAGGCTGTCATTTAAATTCCTTGCTTTTGCAATTACAACCTGGTATAAATCATCTGCCTTTTTAAGCTGGTTGGTTTCTGCATATAAAGTTGCCAGGAGGCGGAAATGAAGGTTGCCTAATTCAGTTGTATCGGTATTATTAGCAATGCTTAATTGAATTGCTTTCTGAAAATTTTTCTCGGCCTCAGGATAATTTTTTCCGCTTTCTAAAATCACCGAACCAATATTATGGTAACATTGTTCTAATAATAAATCATAATGATTTAAATCGCTGACTTCAATACATTTTTTCCAATATTCAATCGCCTTGTTCTTTTCCGGAATATTATAGTAAGTGTTACCAATTAATTTATAAAATGTGGCTTCTGCTAATGTATTTTTTTGCAAATGTGCTACCGCCACCTGAGCCTGGCAATAACTCAAACAGGAATCCCACAGTTTTAGTTCCTGGTATTTATGAATCAACACAGTCTGAGCCTTAAGGATTTCTGATGAACTTAAATTTGTAGATGCGAGTATCTTTTTTAGCTCAATAATAGAAAATGAATCTGAATTACTTTTTTCAATTTCATTTAAACGATTTAAAAGGTCTTTGGTTTGTGAGAAAGACAAATTCTGAATAAGAATAAATAAAAATAACAAAGCCTTTCTTTTCATTTTCCCAATTTATACTGATGAGAGCAACGCCAAACTGTATTGGCTAATCAACAAATTTGTTTCTACAATTTTAAATTGTTTTGATTCTTTACTATTGAACATCTAAAATAGCAACATCATTTTTATTATAAAATTCTTTTTATAATAAAAATG
>JANPEU010000623.1:0-1539 GCA_031423175.1 Bacteroidota bacterium | reverse complement strand
TTAATCAATAACTGGCTTTGGAATTTTGATAGAGTCAGCACAAGTACAATAAAAGATCCGGCACCGGTTCGCTTCAATCCACCCTTCAACCAGGAAGTTCTTTATACCATCTCGCTTACTGTTACCAATACAGCATTGGGTTGCAGCGATACAAAAGCAAAGCAAGTACGGGTTTTAAAAAATTGTTTTATTGCAGTGCCAACAGGCTTCACACCAAACAATGACGGACTCAATGATTATTTTTATCCCAATAATGCTGTGAAAGCAGACAATCTTGATTTCAAAGTATTCAACCGTTGGGGGCAATTAGTTTTTCAAAGCCGCAACTGGAAAGATAAATGGGATGGAAAAATAAAAGGACAACCACAACCAACCGGTGTGTATGCATGGATACTCAGCTATACGCATCATGATACAGGAGAAAAAATATTTCAGAAAGGAACAACCGTGTTGATACGGTAATTCTACACAAGATTACCACGATGAATAATTCCACCACCCAGTACATCATCGCCTTCGTAAAAAACAGCACTCTGGCCCGGAGCAATTCCTTTTACATTTTCATAAAAACGGACTTTCATTGTCCCATTGTCAGGATAAATATTTGATAAGGCACCTTTATCCTTATAGCGGATTTTTGTAGTTGCTTCCATACCCGAAGAAATGGAATCGTATTTTATCAAATTCAATTTACCTACTATCATTTCATTTTGATCCAGGTCTTCTTCATCACCCAGCATTACCGTATTATTATTGGGATCAATCTTGGTTACAAAAACCGGTTTGCCAAATGCAATATCCAAACCTTTACGTTGACCGATTGTATAAAAAGGATAACCTTTATGTTGTCCAAGAATTTTTCCCTGCTTATCTATAAAATTTCCACCGGCTACTCTTTCTTCTAAACCATCAACTCTTCTTTTTAAAAAACCCCGGTAATCATTGTCGGGAACAAAACAAATTTCATAACTCTCATTTTTCTTAGCCAGTTCGGGATATCCGTAATCATGAGCCATCTGTCTTATCTGTGTTTTTCTATAAGGTCCTAATGGCAATAAAGTTCTGCTGAGTAAATCTTGTTGTAAGCCCCATAATACATAACTCTGATCTTTTGTTTCATCAACCGCTTTGCTTACTACAAATCTTCCCGTCTCCTGCTGGCGGACTTTTGCATAATGACCCGTAGCAATAAATTCACAATCCAATGCATCAGCCCTTTTTAATAATGCACGCCATTTAATATGTGTATTACAAAGTACACAAGGGTTGGGTGTACGACCTGCTATATATTCATCTACAAAATTTTCAATAACAAAATCGCCAAACTCTTCACGAATGTCCAATATATAATGTGCAAAGCCATGTTCAACCGCCGCCTGTCTTGCATCATTAAACGAATCAAGATTGCAGCAGCCTGTTTCTTTTTTACTACCACCTGCAGCAGCATAGTCCCATGTTTTCATGGTGATGCCAACCACTTCATACCCTTCTTCATTGAGCATAAGGGCTGTAACGGTACTATCAATACCACCACTCATG
>JANPEU010000622.1:0-21488 GCA_031423175.1 Bacteroidota bacterium | reverse complement strand
CTATCTACATTCGGACTCATACCAGCGTAGCGCATCAGCAAACAAGATTCTTCACCGTTTAAACCGTTGGGCGAAATTTTATTTGACGGCGCATACGTGTTTGCAATAGCAGATATATCAAAGCTGAATAGATTGCTGTTTCGTATTACCGGTTCCATCTCATCAATATTTTCTTTTACACTGCCTACCCGGTAGCAATCAAAGCGTAGTTTATCCATAGTTTCCAGCATACGGGGGTGCACATAAAAACTCTGGAAAGCAATATGATTGTAGTGACGGATAAAATTCGGTTCGCCGGTAAGCATTTCCATTAAAAAATTTTCATGCTTAAATGGCGAATCAAGATTCAGATCAATTAAGGCATCCACACAAACAGCTTCAATTGCTTTTTTATTTTCTGCATACGCATTGTACTGTGATAAGGTAAGGTCATGCGAACCACCGAGAATGATTACTGTTTTTCCAGCATCTAAAATTTCTTTTACCACTGTTCGCAATGCGGCATACGAATCGGTGTATAACGAACCTGTTTTTATATTTCCAATATCAGCAATGCGTACATCTTTATGCCAGTAATAGAGTTGGTAAAAATTGCGGCGTATGATGTCCGGCGCTTTGCTTTGTCCGTGTATTAATCCGCTGCCACGTTGTTCACCACACCCAACAATCACAATATCGGCTTCATCAATATCCGGAAATGCTTCGTTGTATAAATCAATTGCATTTCCTAACTGTCCTTCTTTATATGCTTCATCAAAAGAAATTTCATGAAGGTTAACCGGGTCTAAAAATTCTGAAAGATTAAGATGGTCTGACATACTTTGAATTTGGTAGCAAACTTACACGAAAACAATGAGTATCTATTTCAGTCAATAAAGTTATACTTACGGGAATAGTAAAGCAGTTTTTGCTTTTGCAAATCAACTACAAAAAGAATTGTGAAAAAATATGCTTTTGAATAAAAAGATTAAAAAAATATTTCAAAAGAAAGGAGAAATTAATTTTTATTTCTTAGCATGTTTTTTAGTTTCTATTTTTTTGGTTAGGCTGAAGCGTAATCCGCCTCCCATAACATTATATTTCTGGCCTGAAGTTCCTTTAGCCCAGAATTCGTTGCCTGAAGCTGTAGCACTGAAAGCCCAGTTGGAACTGTTATATCCAACAGCCGTTTTATAAACCAATGCACCGGCAACATTTGTATTTCTATTCATTACAGAAGGGCCATATTCTTCCGTCATAATATTAACATCAAGATGGGCAATAGCCGAGGCCATGATATAAAGGTGTTTTTTAATTACCAAAGTATAAGCATACCCAATGCCCGGGCCAACCGTAATAAACCTTGACTCAGTTATACCCGCTAACAATGGAAATGAACTTTGCACTTTTTTGGGAACGAGTAAACTGTCTGTTGCATTTGCTTCCATAATAAGATAGTATGCATGTAACCCATAAAGCAGCGAACCTGCCGATTTTTTTTGCCACTCATTATTTAACAATGCTGCCCGATAAGAGAACTTCGCTTTATTCGGAAGCCGGTAGGCAGCTAAACCAAATATTCTTTCTTTCACATCGGGGCGATAATAATATTTATTAGGGTCGTTTGAAGCAAACCCTTTCGGATTTAAGTGAAACCCTTTTGGCATAACCACAAATAGGTCAATTACCCATTTGCGGGGAAATAAATGAAGCTGCAGATCAAGGCCTTTTGTTTTTCCTTTTGCTGTATCCTTATTATTAAGATAAGCGAATCCATTAAATACATTAAGGGAAAGATTATGCCAGGTAACACCAATACCCAGGTTTAATTTAGGGTTTGCTACATACTGAAGATCGTTCGCAGTGCCAGATGATGGCATTGTAAAGTGAGTATATTTCTGGGCCATATAAACCCTTGCAGTTATATGATTCCAATAAGTTTCATAATAACTGGTATCGTTGTTTGCATGCTTTTGTGCGTGGAGAGATTCTGCTCTTATGAGTAATGTAAAAAAAAGAGCGATGAAAATTGAGTACTTACGGGCTTTCATTTCTTTTGTTTAGGTTTTAAAAAAGGTTTGCACCCACAAGTTTAAAATGAATTCTAAAGGAATTCTGAAGATGAGCATTTTCATTCGTATTGTAAAAATTCTGTAGTTTTCAGTTTATGAAACTACTTATTGTTGAAGATGAAAAAGAACTGGCGGAAAATATAGCTTCTTATTTAAAAAATGAAAACTATACCTGCGAAGTAGCTTTTAATTTTAAGCAGGCTCTTGATAAAATAGAAACATCCGATTATGAATGCATTGCTTTAGACATTACACTTCCGGGTGGTTCCGGTATGCAGCTTTTAAAAGAATTAAAGAATAATAAAAAAGCAGATGGTGTCATTATTATTTCTGCAAAAGATTCAATTAATGACCGCATCAATGGCTTGCGTCTCGGCGCTGATGATTACCTGGTAAAGCCATTTCATTTATCAGAACTGGCAGCAAGGATCAATGCCATTATCCGTCGCAAAATGTATAATGGAAATAATATTATCCGCTTCAACGAAATATTTATTGATACCCTTGCAAAAGAAGTGAAGGTAAAAGAAGATCAAATTGAGCTGACACGTAAAGAATATGAATTATTAGTTTATTTTCTTTCCAATCAACGACGGGTTATTTCGAAAAATGCGTTGATTTCCCATCTTTGGAGTCAGGAAATGGGAACCGGGGAGAGTGCTGACATTATCTATACCCATATCAAGAACCTCCGGAAGAAATTAAATGAAAAAGGATGCGGTGATTATATCAGGTCCTTGTATGGGATGGGTTATAAATTAACAGACCAATGAAACTGCAGGCTCAATACAATAAAATTACAATCGCATCTTCTATTCTCGTTTTATTGATCGCAGGTGCCGGGTATTATTTCCTGCTTCAATATGTACTCAAAGAGCAATTGGATGAATCACTTCGGGTAGAGCAGGTGGAAATACAGGATTTTATCAAAACAAAACATTCATTGCCTCCGGCTACTACTTATAAAGATCAACGAATAGAATTTATAAAATCGGACAGGGTATTTCCACAAAGATTCAGAACATTGACGTTATATAATGCAGATGAAAAAGATAATGAACTTAGTCGTCAATTGAATTTCACTGTTGAAGTAAACGGGCAGTATTACACAGCATCAGTAACCAAATCTCAAGAAGAAACTAAAGAAATAATCGGCGCCATCCTGATCATTACACTCGGGTTAATTATTTTATTAAGTATTCTGTTGTTTTTGGCTAACCGGTTCCTAGTAAAAAGAATGTGGGGGCCATTCCAGACAACACTCTCTTCAATTAAGAACTTTGACCTTAATGCCCCTTCTGCTATTAAAACCGAAAAATCAGTCATATATGAATTCAATGAACTGAATGAAAATATTTCCATGATGACGGAGAAAGTAGTTAAAGATTATATTTCTCTCAAGAATTTTACAGACCATGCTTCACATGAAATGCAAACACCGCTTGCTGTCGTTAATTCCAAACTGGATATACTGATACAGGATCCTGCTTTAAGTGAAAAAAATCTTCAGGATCTGCAGGTCATTTATGATGCCGTTGATAAAATGTCAAAATTGAGTCAGTCACTTTTACTTCTGGCAAGGATTGAGAATAACCAGTACTCCGAAAAACAGGAAGTAGACATACCTATTATTGCAAAAAATATTATTCTGGAACTTGAAGAATGGATTGGTGAAAAATCTTTAATAATAAAAAATGAAATTAGTGTGTTGAAAGTAAACATGAATTCGCAACTGGCAAATACTTTAATCGCTAACCTGGTTATAAATGCAATTAAACATTCCAGCCGGCCGGAAAATATTTTGCTTTCGTCTGACAAAAACAAATTTGAAATCATCAACCCCGGTTTAAAGGCATTAGATGGAGATCGGATTTTCGATCGTTTTTGGAAATCAGAATATTCTGACGGTACTGGCCTCGGTCTTCCCATTGTCAAACAAATCTGCGATTATTATGGATTTTTACTTCAATATGAATTCAAAAAAGGAGCCCATCATTTTTCCATTATTTTTTGAAAGGGAAAATTCAGTTTTTATTCAGTATCACTCTGTAGGTTTGTCAAAATTAATTATATGAAATCACTTTTAATGTTAGCCAGCTCTCTTATTTTATTTGCAACAATAAGTTGCGGTCAAAAAATAACCGAAAAAAATCTTCCTGTCGCGGTAAAAGCAGCTTTCACCACCAAATTTCCGGGTGCAGTGAATGTGAAATGGGGAAAAGAAAATGCAAAAGAATATGAAGCAGAATTTAAATTAAATAACTACGATGTGTCAGCTAATTTTTTAGCAACCGGGGAATGGGTAGAAACTGAAACTGTTCTTTCCGTAACAGATATACCGCCGGCTATAAGTTCAGCAGTCAAATCGAAATACCCGGGTGCATCAATAACTAAAGGAGAAAAACTTGAAAAGCCGGGTGGTAAAATTCTGTATGAGGTTTTTATTAAAATAAATGGTAAGACAAAAGAGGTAGAACTAAATGCTGATGGTAGTTTTGTAAAATAAATTAATGAGAAAAACATTTTCTGTTCTTGGATTTATTTTTACTGCCTTGGTTGTTTCGGCCCAGCATAGAATCGTGTTTATAGTGCTGGATTCGGCAACTGCAGAAAAATTACAGGGTGTTTCTGTCGTTCTTAATAAATCAAAAAAAGGCAGCGCTACCGATTCAGCAGGTGTTGCAGTGCTTAACGATATTTCCAGTGGCACTCACACATTTACTTTTTCTTTTATTGGTTATAAAACAAAAATGCTCAGCTTTATTTTACCACTAACAAATCCTGAAGTAATTATTGAAATGGAAAAAGCGGAAGTGGAAGAAGAACCCGTTATTATTTCATCATCACGAACTGATTCAAGAATTGAAAACACACCAACAAGAGTGGAAGTGCTGGGAGCTGAAGAAGTAAATGAAGAAGTGGGGATCAAGCCTGGTAATATTGCCAGCCTGCTGGGTGATATTGCAGGCATACAAACACAACAAACATCTGCATCAACAGGAAATACAGAAATGAGGGTTCAGGGGTTGCCCGGAAGATATACGCAACTGCTCCGTGATGGAATGCCTTTGTTTGGAGGCTATTCAGGCAGCTTTAGTATTTTACAAATACCACCACTGGATTTAAAACAAATTGAAATTGTAAAAGGATCTACCTCTACTTTATATGGTGGTGGTGCTATCGCCGGCCTGATAAATTTAATTTCAAAGAAACCAAAAGAAGGTGTTTTTGAAAAAACAATATTGCTGAACCAATCCACCCTTAATGAATCGAATGTCAATATTTATTTATCTAACCGGAAGAAAAAAACTGGTTTTACTTTTTTTACCGGATATACCCGCCAGCAAAAGATAGATGTAAATAACGATGGCTTTAGTGATTTGCCCGATACCAAAAGTTTTTTTATTCACCCCACTCTTTTCCTTTACCCGGATAAAAAAAACACTTTATCCATTGGCTATAACGGAGTATTTGAAAACAGGAAAGGCGGTGATATGCTGGTTTTGAAAAATAAACCGGACAATCAGCATAAATATTTTAATCAAAGCAAAGCTGACCGGCATTCAACAGATTTCAACTGGGAAAATAAAATCAGCGATACAAAAAGATTTGCTTTTAAAGCAACCACCAGTTCATATGATCGGCATATTATCACCAATGTCTTCGGTATGAAGGCGGAACAACTTTCCTGGTACAGCGAAGCTTCTTATTTATCAAAAACAAAAACCAGGGACTGGGTAATGGGCATTAATTTCATTGGTGAGAATTTTGAAAAGAAACTCCCGGACAGTACAAAACTCAGGAATGAAACCAACACAACTCTTGGAGCATTTGTTCAAAATGACTGGAGGTTAAATAACCGCTTCATACTGGAAACAGGCTTGCGGTTAGATCATCATAATACATACGGCAATTTTATTCTGCCCCGTTTTTCATTGTTATATAAAATTAATCCAAGTCTTACAACAAGGATTGGCGGTGGCCTCGGCTATAAAACGCCAACTGTATTCAACTCAGATATTGATGAAAGAGATTATCACTTCATTCTTCCATTAAATTCAGTGGGAAGTGTAAAAGCGGAAAAATCGGCTGGAGCAAACTGGGATATTAATTTTAATAAAAATATAAATGGCTGGAATACCACCATCAACCAGACATTTTATGTTACCAGTATTAAAGATCCTATTATCGCATCCACAACACCCACTCAAATATATTTCTTCAATGAAACAAAACCCGTTACAACATATGGTTTTGAAACCTATGTACAGTTACATCATGATAAACTGGAGATATATCTCGGGTATGTTTATACAGTTGCCAAAAAATTATATGATAATGCAAATCCATACCTGAGCCTGAGTGCAAGAAATAAATTTGCTTCGGTGCTGGCTTATGAGTTTTCAGAAAATTTCAGGGCAGGAATTGAAGCAGCATTTACCGGCAAACAGTATTTAAATGATGGCAGCCGTACACCCGCCTATCCATTTATAGCAGGTATGATGCGTTATGATATAAAAGCCTTTTCATTTGTACTAAACTGCGAAAACCTTTTCGACTACCGCCAGACAAAAAAAGAGTCAATCATTATACCACCTACCGCTAATCCTTCGTTTAAACAATTGTGGGCGCCTATTGATGGCAGGGTGGCGAACCTAAGCATAAGGATAAAATTGTAATTCACTGATATTAATCAGGGGTTATCTTTTAGATTTACTCCAATAAAATATTCTCCCTACCCAACCATTTCCTTTAACCGGAATATCTATGCCATATAAAACCAACCATTTGGCAGATTCGGAACAACTGATCATAAAAGGCTGTATGGCAGGCGAACGGGCTTTTCAGACAAAGCTTTATGATTGCTATGCGCCTGCTATGCTGGGAGTTTGTATGCGGTATGCAAAAAACCGTGAAGAAGCAGAGGAAATACTGCATGAAGGTTTTTTACGGGTGTTTACTTATATCAAAAAATTCAGAGGCGAGGGATCGTTTGAAGGTTGGATACGAAAAATAATGGTGAACTGTGCATTGCTCCGGTATAAAAATAAAATTCATCTGAGCCCGGTTATACAATTTGAAAACTCGGGTTATGAGTCTTCAAACGAACCTTCCATTTTTTCAAATCTTGAAACAAAAGAATTGCTTGTATTGGTACAAAACCTTCCTGCGGGATACCGGATGGTTTTCAATCTTTTTGTTTTTGATGGGTACAAACACCGGGAAATTGCAGAAGCATTGGGCATATCAGAAGGCACATCCAAATCAAACTTGTCTGACGCACGGGCTATTCTGCAAAAAGCATTAACTGTAAAAAAAAAATTAGTTCATTATAAATAAATCTGCATGAATAAAGATTTACACGATATTGATAAGTTGTTCCGGTCGGCACTGAAAGGTCATGAAGAAATTCCGTCTGCCGGGGTGAAGGAAAGGCTTGATGCTGCCCTTGATAAAAAAGATGCTGACTCATATAAAAAGAGATTTATTATATGGAAAAGAACTGCTCTGCTTTTATTATTACTGTTAGCAGGATTTGTGCTCTATGATTCCGGTATCCTGAAAACTGGTTCTGGCCCTTCAGGTGAAAGCGGTGTTGATAAAAAAAATAATCCCTTCTCAGGCGAAAAAAATAAAGAGGTTTATCAAAACAATACCGCTGTTGACAATACAAATAAAGATGAACCCGGTTCATTTAATAAATATGCATTAAATGATAGCGTTGATATTACCACTAGCAGAATTGCAGAGAATGATAATATTCTTACTCAACCAATACAAAAAGAAACTACCGTGCCGGCAATTACAAGGCTTGATAATAAAACGGGGTCTGGGAAAAATCCTTCGGTAAATAAAATTGAAGGGCAAACAAATGAATTTATAAATAAATCATCAAATACGTTTACTGTAAATGAAAAAAATCTTTTTCAGTCAGGCATTGATAAAAATCTAAATCGTTCTTTGATTAGCAATAGCCCAGTATCAAAAGAAAAAGCTAATCCGCTTCAGCCACTCCAAAAAATCAATATCTCAGAAATTTCAAGTTGGTTAGTAAATAGTATAAAACAATTTCGTTCGCCGGTTATCAGCGATACAGTTTCAAAAACCACAAAACAAAAAAAGAATCGTGTTTTCAAATCATTCTGGATGATTACCGGGGTTGCATCATATGACCGGGCAGGTTATAAGCTTGACAGTGACGAGCCTTCTGCAATAAGCAGTATCAAATATCGGGAAGCACATGAGCCTTCTTTCTCACTCGGATTGTTGATGACACGACAATTCTCTTCCCGATGGGGTTTACAATCAGGCATTATTTACGCTAACAGTGCAATAGGTATGAAGCCGCAAAAGACTTATGCTTTCCAGGATCCTACTGGTGATGTGGCGTATAAATACATTACTTCCTCGGGTTATGCGTTTATCAAACCCGGGTTTGGTCCGCAACCAACCGCTGGAGACAGCCTGACTACAGCAGAAGCCAAACACACAATAGAAAATATAACGGTGCCTCTGGCAATTAAATATACAATGCCGGGC
Source organism: Bacteroidota bacterium (assembly GCA_031423175.1). GTDB lineage: Bacteria > Bacteroidota > Bacteroidia > Chitinophagales > Chitinophagaceae > VBAR01. Next base: position 12,897 of record JANPEU010000622.1, on the reverse strand, counting down.
AAAAAAATTTCTATTACCCCGGGTGCAGGTGTTGAAGCCAGCTTTATCACCAAAGCAAACCTGGAAGTGGATATAGAAGACCCTTTTAACTGGGAAATTGTTATTGTAAGAAAACTAAATGGCACAAAATCCTTTTATTGGTCTTTTGTTGCTGATGCTGAAATAAAATATGCTATCAATAAAAAATTATCCATCAATGTTCGTCCTGTTTACAGAACTGCAATTACTCCTATTACAAAAAATAATGTGGTAGAAACTTTCCCGCACAGTTTTGGAATAGGTGCAGGGATAACGATTAAATTATGATAACTATTTTATCAGTCACCCAACCATAATTCTTATCACTGTTATCTGTTCATTCATCGCAATTACTTTTTTTAATTTCGAAACAAAGATTATGAATGAACATCAATTACAAATAGTAAGGGAAGCAAGAAAAGTTGTAACTGACATTTTTCTAAATAATGTAAATTCACTTTTTGTTTTTCACAACCTTGAGCATACTATCCAGGTTGTGACTGCGGCTGAAGAGATTGAAGGGTATTATCAATTAAATGACGAAGACCAGTTTGTTCTGTTTATATCAGCATGGTTTCATGATACAGGTTTTAGCAGCGGACATGCCGAAGAACATGAAAGTGAAAGCATAGTGCTGGCTAAAGATTTTTTATCCCATTGTAATGTAGTCTCTGAGCAAATACTTCACATTGCATCTTGTATCCAGGCAACACATATGCCTCAGAAACCGCTAAACCTCGTCGAAAAAATTATGTGTGATGCAGATCTTTTTCACCTGGGTACATATATATTCAGCGAAAGAAATCAACTTTTACGAAAGGAGCTTCAGGTTTATTACAAATCCGATTTTGCGGAAGAAGAATGGTGCCGGCTTAACATTGAATTTTTAAAATCACACAATTATTTTACCGGCTATTGCCGCCGGGAGCTTGAACCGGTAAAACAAGAGTGGATTGAAAAGTTGCAAAACAAACAAGGGACAATGGTGTAAAAGAGGAGGAAAATACTTATAATTATTTCTTAGGTCACCCAACCAAAATTCATATTTCTGTTATCTATTAATTCAGTACCGTCTTTGTTATTGTAATTATTTAAAAATAATTAAAGCAGGATGGTAGTTATTGGTTCTCATAGCTCCCCGGGTGCCGTGGAGCTGTTTTAAAAATTTTAAAAAGAAAAAATTATTTTTTATGAAAGTACTGTTCCTATTCATAGCGGTCATTCTATGCGCAACAGTTTCCTCTGCGCAAAAAATAACCATCAGCGGTTACGTAAAAGATGATGCAACAAAAGAAGCATTGATTGGTGCTTCGGTTGTAAATGCAAATGCTAAAGCCGGAGCTTCAACCAATCAGTACGGTTTTTTTTCATTAACTGTTTCAGTTGCCGATACGGTTGAATTAATTATTTCGTACCAGGGCTATAAAATCCAGGCAAAGAAAATTTTTGCTAAAAAAAATATTCAGTTAACCGTATTGCTTGAAACTGATGCCGCCATATTGGGAGAAGTAATAGTACAAGCCGGAAAAAATAACCGCAACGTTCAAAAAGCACAGATGGGTGTAATTGATGTACCCATCAGGGCAATAAAAAATTTACCTGTGTTGCTTGGAGAAAGAGATATTATGAAAATTATCCAGTTACTGCCCGGTGTACAGGGTGGCCAGGAAGGTACAACAGGCTTCTATGTACGGGGCGGTAACCTGGACCAAAACTTAGTGCAGTTAGATGAAGCTACCGTGTATAATCCCAATCACCTGTTTGGTTTGTTCAGCACTTTTAATGTAAATGCGATTAACAATGTACAGTTAATCAAAGGTGGCTTCCCGGCAGAGTATGGTGGAAGATTAAGTTCTATTTTAAATATCACAATGAAAGAAGGCAACAAAAAAAAGTACCAGGTGGAAGGAGGTATTGGTTTGCTGTCCAATAATCTCACTGTACAAGGACCCATTCAAAAAAATAAATCCTCTTTCATCGTCTCCGCCAGAAGAAGTCATATTGATTTGCTGTTAAAAGCATTCGGTAAGTCACAAAATAATACATCATATAAATTTTATGATGTTAATGCAAAAATGAATTTTGAGCTGGGAAAAAAAGACCACCTGTTCCTAAGCTTTTTTAAAGGGAATGATAATGCGGCTTATAACAATGCCAACAGCCTAAACTATACAACAGACTTTGGAAACAGCACCGGCACTCTCCGCTGGAATCATTTATTCGGGACCAAAATTTTTTCCAATACTTCTATTATTTATAATGATTACAACCTGGCACTATCAACTTCGCAGAATAATTTTTATTCGTTGCTATACACCGCAGTAAAGGATATTACTGCAAAAACAGATTTCACTATTACCCCCAGTACAAAGCATAAAATAAAAACCGGCTTCACTTTTACCCGGCACCAATTGTCACCGGCATCTTTTTCATCACGGATACCAAGACGTGGAAACCGGCTTACGATAAATAAAGACAGTATCAATAAACTTAATTCAAATGAAATGGCTTTTTACCTGGGCGATGAATTTGATGCTTCAGAGAAGTTCAGTATTAATTATGGTGTAAGGGTTCCCATTTATACAGCTTCGGGAAAAACTTATTCCTTTATTGAACCCCGCATCACCACTAAATTATCTGTAAGCCCTGTTGCTTCCATTAAAGCATCATATACAAAAATGAACCAGTTCCTACACCTGATTCCTAACTCTACAGCCGGGCTACCAACGGATATCTGGGTTCCTTCCAGCAATAAAACAAAACCACAATCTTCCACACAGTATGCGTTAGGTTATTTTCAAAACTTTAAAGACAATGAAATTGAAACCAGTGTGGAAGTTTATTACAAGAAAATGGATAACCAGGTTTTATTCGGCGAGGGTAAGCAGCTAAGGATAAATGTAAACCTCGACAGCTTGATAGTGCATGGACAAGGTGACAGTTATGGTGCAGAATTTTTTGTGAAAAAAAATACAGGCAAACTCACTGGCTGGATTTCTTATACACTTTCTAAAACAACTCAAAAATTTCCTGCTTTAAATTTTGGAAAAGAATTTCCTTTCAAATATGACCGTCGCCATAATTTGTCGGTAACTGCAAGCTACCAGTTCACCAAAGCATGGACATTCAGCAGTGTATTTGTTTTTTCTACCGGTGCTGCATTTACCGTTCCTACAGGCAGAATAAGCACCCTGAACTCCGGGACAATATTTGAAGGCAATTATTATGTTTATGAAGGAAGAAATAATAATCGTCTTGCATCTTATCACCGCTTAGATTTAGCAGCTTCCAATAAAAAGATGGTTAAAATATTTAAGAAGCGTTACGAAAGAGAATGGGTTTTCGGCATTTACAATACCTACAGCCGCCAAAATGCCTATTTTGTTTATTTCGAAATTGATGCATTAACGTCGAAGCCAACAGCAAAGCAGGTTTCCCTGTTACCAATCATTCCCAGTATATCATTCAATTTTAAATTTTAAAAAGATGAAAAGTAAAAATATCTTATTGATAGTTATTGCTGGTTTGTCATTTGCAGCCTGCAAAAAAGATATATCCGTAAAATTTCCTCCCGGTCATCTTAGCCAGACGTTTATCGAAGGAATGTTGTATCCCGGAAAAAAACCGCAGATATTTATCAGTAAGAGCAATCCATTTTTTAGTTCAAAGATTACACCACAGCAAGTCTTTGCACGGGGTGCTCTTGTAACAATTAGAAACGGTACAACAACAGATGTGCTGGTTCCTGATTCAACATTTAATAAGTTCCGCTGCAGGTGGGAACCTTATTACCGTGGCAATATTGCTGCTGAACATGGAAAGACTTATACGCTGGACGTGAGTTATGAAGGGAAAACATATACCGCCAGTACCACCATCAACCAGAGAGCTGTAAGAATAGATTCCATTAAATATACTCCCGCCTTTTTTGATGTTTACGGCGGGCATGACGGAGTGATCATTGCAATTACTGACAACCCCGGCACTCAGGATTATTATCGATTTCAAATGAACCGGATGATTGATACTTCGGTACACCATGCCCATGTACTGGATAAATTTATTAATACCTGTGTATCTGGGCCCAATGAATTATTTTTTGTAAAAGATATTGGGCGCATTGTTTTCAATGATGAAAATGCAAACGGGCAAAAAATAGTTATGTCAGTTGAAGTAACCTATGAATACAGTAAGGATGATGAAGCGTGGGTGATGATACAATCATTAGATAAAAATTCAGCAGAGTTTTATAAAGACCTCGACGATCAATTGCAGGCAATTTATAATCCTTTTGTTGAACCGGTTTTTATTAATACGAAAATACCGGGTGCTATTGGTGTTTTCGGTTCGGCGGTAATATCCGATTCGGTGCGGTTTGTTTATCCCAGAAATCATCCTTAGCAAAATTTTAATTGAATTGATACTTCAAAATAACCGTTGCTACCATCTTCCTTATCTTTGCCCTCATGGAGCAATTGTTACACCAAATAGGAGAAATAAAAAAAGAAATCGGAGCATTTGCCGCAGCAGATTCAGCAGCCGTGGAAGAATTCCGTATAAAATACCTCGGTACAAAAGGAATTGTAAAAGCCATCATGGGTGAAATGAAAAATGTAGCGAATGAAAACAAAAAAGAAGCCGGGCAGTTGTTAAATGAATTTAAACAATTTGCAGAGGCAAAGTTTGAAGAATTAAAACAGTCGGCAGTTAGCAGTCTGCAGTCGGCATCAAACAATATTGACCTTACGCTTCCTGGTGATGAAATACCGGTTGGTGCAAGACATCCTATAACATTAATGAGAAACCGAATCATTTCCATTTTTCAGCGATTGGGATTTGCTGTTGCTGAAGGCCCGGAGATTGAGGATGACTTTCATAATTTCACTGCACTCAATTTACCAGAGCATCATCCTGCCCGTGATATGCAGGATACTTTTTATGTACAACAAAATCCGGATTGGCTGCTACGGACACATACCAGCAATACACAAATACGGGAAATGGAAAAAGGCAAACTGCCCATTCGTGTTATTTGCCCCGGCAGAGTATATCGCAATGAAACGGTGAGTGCAAGAAGCCATTGCTTCTTTCATCAGATAGAAGGACTGTATATAGATGAAAATGTTTCCTTCGCCGATCTCAAACAAACATTATACTTTTTTGTAAAAGAAATGTATGGCAAAGATGTAAAAATTCGTTTTCGTCCTTCCTATTTCCCTTTTACTGAACCGAGTGCTGAGATGGATATCAGCTGCACACTTTGTAATGGCGAAGGATGCAGTGTTTGTAAAAAAACAGGCTGGCTCGAAATATTGGGCTGTGGTATGATTCATCCAAATGTATTAAGCAACTGCGGCATCGATCCGAATAAATACACCGGCTATGCATGGGGTATGGGCATCGAACGTCCCGCATTGCTCAAATATGGTATCAATGATATTCGTTTGTTCAGTGAAAACGATGTGAGGTTTTTGAAACAGTTTACAAGTGCAGTTTAGTTTATCGTTCGTTCATCTGCTTACAGGCAGTTATATTTTTTAAACATTTTAAACCTGTTTTGTGTTCTGTGTGTTTCTTTTTTCGTGGACTTTGTGGTAAAGCAATTAACCACGAAGAACTCAAAGTTTAGCACAAAAGACACTAAGATTCTTCTCTACAATATACCTTACACATCAGGCAGCTCTATTATTCTTCATTCGTAAATAAGAAAACACTGCAGCAGCGATCATAGCAAGAACTGCAATATAATACCAGGACGTATAACCCAGCTCAAACTTCATTGCATCCAAACCATTGCCTAACAAATCTGCGCTGTTCTCATTTTTTTTAATAACCTGTGAAGGGTCTTTTACTTTTTTATCGAGGTCGAATTTTAATCCAATCAATGCCGCAGAAGATAAAACTCCGCACAGCATTGCAATCCAGTTGGCCCCTGTCATTTTTACTATACAAAAGAGCAAGCCTATTACTCCCAATGCTAATGCAGCAATTGCGTAATAGTTAGGGTCCTGTTTTGGTTGTTCTTTATTTAATTTATTATTACTATTCAGCATTCCGCCCAATCCATGCATTTCCATTTTCCATTCCTTTCCAATTGCCAATCCAAGACCAGTATTTGAAACAGACATCTGACCACCAAGGTTTAGATTAAGTCCGCCTAATTCTGTGTTCGTGTTGGATTGATTACATTTCAATTCTGCAAAAGGCATAAAGAATAATAATACGCCGATTGTAAATAAAACAGTGGAGGGAATTTTTGTTCCTAATACTCCGGTTGATGAAGATTGCATGGTTTTAAAAATTTAAATGGAGAATATTTATGCTACGATTTTGTTTGGAACCAGATAGGCACATAAGAAACATAGGTTTTCACATAGGATATAAAAATTCTATGTGTGTATTTCTACCTGCCTGCCGGCAGGTGTGCCTATGTTTCTATTGTGGTTCAAAATTCCTTTTATTAATTCTATTTATTAAAATTAAATTTTATACCTGTTTCAAAACTGCTGTAATACACGTCATTCAATCCCTGCTGAAAACGCAACAGCAAACTATTTTTTTTAAATTTTTTCTCTAAGTTCAAACGATATACAACCGGGTCATCATCGTAACCTTCAAAATACCCGAAATAAGCAGCAAAGCCCGTCTGTAACCTGAATTTATTTTTATTAAACTCAACTCCTAATCCTGTTAAGTATGCATCATCCTGGTAAAGCCGGGGCCGGTCATTATTCGTTTGCCATACATAAAATCCCATCATCGCATTCCATTTCCAGTTAGATGAAGATGAAAATTTTCTACCGGCTGATATATCAAACCAATAACCGGGTGTATTGGTCATACGAGCCGCACCCACACCACCCGAAGTAGCATAACGATAACCTAGCCGGAAAGCAAGGTCAATATTCTTTCTCCAATGATTAAACATTTGAATGACCACATTCACAGTTAAATCGCCGCTTGTCTTTTTCAAATAATAATCTTCCCAATACACTTTTCTCTTTTCTTTCATAGCATGGCTCATTTTAAACCATTCAACAGGTATCAGTGTCGCATCCAGCGAAACCTTATTTTTTACAATACAAAGATTGCCATACAGCGCCGGGTTTTGTGAATTATCGCCTTTTGAAAAATGAAAATTTCCCGTAACAGCAAGTGAGGTGACACTATCAATACTTCCGTTACCAATTGCCGGAATGGGCAGTGCATTTACACCCATAAAGCCCGGGCTGAACGTAATATATTTTGTCCAGTGCGTAGTGCCATCCCAATTTACAAGATTACGCCACCAGGCTTCTGTTTGTGTTTTTGCAGTAACGGAAATAAATAGTGCGATAAATGCCAGCCTGTATTTCATTTTATAACTATGTTTATTTAAAGATAAGCAAGACATTAAAATAAAAAGGATAATCTATCTTTATCTTTTTCAAAATTGTTTTATGAGCTTTAATACATTATGTGTTTGCGGGGCAGGAACGATGGGCAGTGGCATTGCACAAGCTGCTATACAGTCTGGTATTTACACCATACTTTATGAACCCAATACAGCCGTCCTGGAAAAAGCAAAAACCAATATTGAAAAAAGCCTGCTGTTGCTTGTTGAAAAAGGAAAGATAACTCCTGAAGCAAAAAGTAAAGCATTGATGCAGATTCAATTTACAGATGATGTTCAGGGTTTGTTAGCAGATGTATTTATTGAAGCCATAATAGAAAAACCTGAAATCAAAATCGGAATGTTCAATCAATTGGCAGAAATGAATCATGGTGAAAGCATATTTGCTACCAACACATCTTCTTTATCTGTAACTAAAATTGCAGAAGCCGTTATCAATCCGGCCCGGGTTATTGGAATGCACTTTTTCAATCCTGCTACAATTATGAAATTAGTAGAAATAGTGAATACTGATTATACAAGTGAAGAGACGACGCAAACAATTATTGAACTGGCAAAAAATATGGGCAAAACTCCGGTGCTTTGTAAAGATGCTCCGGGATTTATTGTTAATCGGATAGCACGACCTTACTATCTTGAATCACTAAAGTTGATTGAAAAAAATATTTCTTCTTATGAACAAACTGATAGATTGATGGAGGCTACTGGATTTAAAATGGGCCCATTTAAATTGATGGATTTAATTGGCAATGATATAAATTACGCAGTGAGCTGTTCATTATTTGATCAATTAGAAAACCCCGAACGATTAAGGCCTTCACCAATTCAAAAAAGCTTAGTTGAGAATGGAAATTTAGGTAAAAAGTCTGGAAAAGGATATTATAATTACAATAAACAATAGTAAATGATTTTAGTAACTGGAGGAACCGGGTTTCTCGGAGCATATATAATAAAAGAACTGATCGAAAAAGGCCATACAGTTCGTGCCATCCGGCGAACAAACAAACTTCCCTTCTTTATTTCCTCAGCTCTATTTGATAAAGTGGAATGGGTTGAAGGTGATATTCTCGATATTAATTCGCTTGAAGTTGCAATGGAAGGAATAGATACCGTTATACATTCTGCCGCTGTTGTTTCTTTTATAAAAAATGAGCGGGGGAATATGTATCATGTAAATGTGGACGGCACTGCAAATGTTGTAAATATTGCATTGGAAAAAAAAGTTCGTCGCATCATTTATATCAGTTCTGTAGCAGCCTTGGGAAGAACAGCCGGCGGTGGTCATGTAGATGAAGAAAAAAAATGGGAAGTGAGTAAAGTAAATACACATTACGCAAAGAGTAAGTACAAAGGAGAAATAGAAGTGTGGCGGGGTTTCAGCGAAGGATTAAATGGAGTGATACTGAATCCGAGTACCATTCTCGGTTATGGCGATTGGAATAACAGCAGTTGTTCAATATTTAAAAAAGTATATGAGGAATTTCAATTTTATACAGGCGGCATCAATGGTTTTGTAGATGTAGAAGATGCAGCAAAGGTCATTGTTTTATTTGCAGAAAATAATATTACAGAACAGCGGTATATTGTTAATGCGGAGAATTGGGAATTCCAACATTTACAAAATTCCATTGCTGATGGTTTTAATAAAAAAAGGCCAACTAAAACCGCTACTCCATTTTTAATGAGTCTCACCTGGCGGCTGGAAAAAATTAAATCCCTGGTTTCAGGGAACAAGCCCCTGATTACAAAAGAAAGTGCTAAAGTAGCGCAAAGCAAAACTTATTTTGAAAATGCTAAAATACTTAAAGATCTAAAGGGATTTTCCTTTACCCCATTAGAAGAAACAATAAAAAAAGCATGCAAACTTTACCTTGGCACAATAAATGCAAAACGATAAGCACTTAATTCCCCGCAATGAAAATATTTCTTATTTCTTTCTTATTTGTTTTATCAACTACAGCATTCTCACAATTTACAGTTACGGGCCGTATTACGGATTCCACTACTAAAGAACCACTGAAAGCTGCATCTGTATTTTGCCAGAACACAACACTTGGCACTTCAACCAATTCACAGGGAGAATTTACGTTGACACTTAAAAGTGGTGGCTATGATCTGATAATTTCTTACACAGGTTATCAAACCATAACTAAAAGAATAACAGGTGAAGAAAATAAACTGGAACTCCAGATGGCCCGTGAAGAAAAGAATCTTGAAGAAGTCGTAATACAAAACAGTAACGAAGTATTAGATGGTTGGGAAAAATATGGAAAATTTTTTATTGAAAATTTTATTGGTACAACACCTAATGCTGCTACCTGTACTATTGAAAATCCTGAAGTGTTGAAATTTTATTTTTTAAAAAAAAGCAATAAGTTAAGAGTATTGGCAACAGAACCAATTGCTATTTCGAATAAAGCATTTGGTTATAACCTGCGTTACCAACTGGATACATTTGTTTATTATTATAATACAGATATCAGCAGTTACAAGGGCTTCTGTCTTTTTTCTGAAATGGAAGGAAACGAAGTAGAAAAAAAGAAATGGTTTGCTAACAGAAAGAAAGCTTATTATGGTTCGAAGCTGCATTTCCTCCGTTCTTATTATGACAGCACTTTAGCTGAAGACGGTTGGCTGATAAGCATGCTGGATGAAACTGATGAAAATAAATTTATTAAAATTTCCGACCCATACGATACTACTTATTATGGCCTCATTGACAGTACTCATGAAGCAGAGGTTTGGTACCCAAGAAAAATAAGTGTAACCTATGCTAAGAAAAAACCCGAACCCGAGTACCTGAAAAAATTTGACTTGCCAAAAATCGTCAGCACACAAATTTCATATATTGATTTGAATGAAGTAGTCACTATCAAGCTAAATGGTTACTACTACGACCAGAAAGACTGGATTAATCAGGGTTACTGGAGTTGGAAAAATTTAGGGGATTTGCTGCCGTATGATTATGATGAGTAAGATTAAAAGCTTAAGGAAAGGTTTGTTTCTTTTTAGACTAAATGAAATATTGGTTATTCAACTACTAAGCTCACAAATTTTTCTTCATCATCTCCCATATCTCCGGTATTCTTTTTACCCAAACCAATTCTTTCATTTTTTCTTTTGCATCAATAGCGGGTGAACCAAAATATGATTTACCTCCTTCGATTGAAGATGGTACACCGCTTTGTGCAAAAACAACAGCACCTCTTCCAACGGTTAATGTTTTACTTATACCCACCTGAGCCCATAAGATTACATCATCTTCAATGGTAGTTGCTCCTGCTATACCTACCTGTCCTGCAATCAAACAATTTTTTCCAATTTCTGTATCGTGGCCAACATGTATCAGGTTATCCATTTTTGTTCCAGCGCCAATAATAGTATCACCGCTTACACCACGGTCAATAGAACAGTTGGCACCAATCTCTACAGCATCTTCAATCACGACTCTGCCACAACTAATCATTTTTTTATAATGAATATTCCGGTTTGTTTTTTTATTATAATAAAATGCATCGCTGCCGATAACCGTGCCTGATTGAATAATCACATCATTACCAATAATACAATTGTCCATAATAGTAACATTAGGATACAGGATACAATTTTTACCGATAATAACATTGTTTCCGAGAAACACATTTGGCATAATAACAGAACCTTCGCCAACAATTGCTGCATCACTTATCATTTTGGATGCAGGATTAAAAGGATGAAAATGGTTGATGACTTTAAGATAAGCTTCAAAAGGATCTTCAACAATCAGTAATGCTTTTCCATCGGGGCAATCCATTTTTTTATTGGTGATAATAAAACTTGCAGCTGAATTAATACATTTATCGTAGTATTTAGGATGATCGACAAAAGCAAGATCGCCTTTTTTAACTTTGTGCAATTCATTGATGCCGGTTACAATCCCATCTTTATTTCCTATCAATTCAGCATCGATTAACCCGGCAATAACACTTACTGCAACATGATCTTTTAACTCCATAAAAATTGATTTGACGCAAAGGTAGTGATGTGGGTCTTGTAAAATCAATGCACATTTTTAGCAATTCATGCTGATTGAAGAAGAAATCAAAAATATATTTTTTTGATTACGTTGTGATTTTATCATTCACTAAATCGATTTTTTTGTCAGGATTAAAGAAATATATTTCTCGTTTCGTTTGCTTCTTGTTTGCCTGATTAAAAAATTCACTCCAATAAAAACCATGCCAGCAGCACGTTACATTCAATTATAAAAAATTAGAAAATATTTATTAAACAAATATTTAAACCACAATAAGCATAAAATATTTTTTTTACTCAAGCCAACTATTGTTCATTATCCACAACGAAAGGGGAAATGTGAATAAAATATTTTAAGAAAATTTTTTTGTTAGAAGAATTTATTATTAATATTGTGATGGGAAATTTATTTCCCTTACTTACTAACCCATCCATATATTATCTCCTCCGGTTCTCCGGGGGAGATTTTTTTTATACCTACTGCCCAGAAAGAGAACTTAAAAACTTCTTATTAATTTACTCAGTAGTTTAAAAAAAACAAATTATACGGGTAATGAACTAATCATTCTTTGATAAAATTTTGCAATACCTTTACGCCTTAAAAATACTTATAGCATGTTAAGATCAATGACTGGATTTGGTAGAGCCGAAAAAAATGTAAATGATAAAACTTTTCTGATTGATATTAAATCGCTTAACGGAAAACAATTTGAACTGAATTTAAAATTACCTGCATTTTTAAAACCCTTTGAATTTGATATTCGAAAAATTCTTTCTGAAAAATTGGGAAGAGGAAGTGTTGATTGTACAATTAGCTTAAAAGAAACCGGGCAGGCAAAACCGGTTTCGATTAATACCGAATTAGCAAAAGCATATTTTAAGCCCCTGGCTGAATTATCAGCTGCTCTTAACCTTGATACTACTCATATTTTAAGTACGCTGGTAAAAATGCCGGAAGTAATAACCCCAACCGGGGAAACATTGACCGATGAAGAGTGGAATCAATTTAAATCGATACTGGCGGCTGCAATTGAAAATTTAGGCGAGCATCGCATCGGGGAAGGCAAATCGCTGGAAGATGAACTGCTCAGCCGCATTAATAATATATGCATCCATCAGGCAGAAGTACAGAAGTTGGAACCCCTTCGCAAACAAAAAACCAAAGAAGGCTTAAGAAAGCTGCTGGAAGATAATGTTGGTAAAGATAATTATGACCCAAACCGCTTGGAGCAGGAGTTGGTTTATTATATAGAAAAAATGGATCTTACCGAAGAGCAGGTGCGTTTAAAAAATCATTGCGATTATTTTAAACAGATCTTAAATGAACCGGATGAATCAAAAGGAAAAAAGCTATCATTCATATTGCAGGAGATCGGAAGGGAAATAAATACAACAGGTTCGAAAGCATATGATTCAGCTATTCAAAAATCGGTGGTAATGATGAAAGATGAATTAGAAAAAGCAAAGGAACA
>JANPEU010000621.1:0-5455 GCA_031423175.1 Bacteroidota bacterium | reverse complement strand
TTCCTTACGATGAATACGATAATGAAACCGATAATGCTTCATGGGAAAAAGGCGAAGTGGTATTGACAAAATCGGATTCAGTAAAAGAAAATAAACCATTTGTTTTAAATGAAACAAAGCTTGCTCCCGGTTTTTATGAAATAGAAATTTCAACAAAAGATAAAAATGGTGAAGAAGTAAAAGATGTACAGTTGATTGAATTGTTTGATGAAAAATCGAATCAACTAAACCGTGCTGAGTATTTCTGGACATCCACAAAAAATGAAGCCCCGGAGCCCGGAGAAAAGATGACAGTGAAACTTGGTACTGCTGCTGATAATTTATTTATTATTCAGGAACTGAGTAAGCAGTCTGCTCCCGATAACTATCGGGATGAAAGTCAGAAGTCAACGGGTAGCTTTTCTTTTTTTAATATTAGCAATGAAAAAAAAGATTTTGACTATGATGCTACTGAAGCTGACCGTGGCGGATATGGCGTAGGTTATCTTTTTGTAAAACATAACCGCTTTCTCCAGTTTCAACAAACAGTACGTGTACCCTGGAGCAATAAAGATTTGAAAATTGAATATTCAACATTCCGGGATAAAACATTACCCGGCAGTGAAGAAAAATGGAAAGTAAAAATTACTGGGTATAAAAAAGAAAAGGTAGCAGCGGAAATGCTGGCATCGATGTATGATGCATCGCTTGATCAGTTTTATCCGCATAAATGGCAACAGCCTTCAATATTTCCTTTTTATTATAGTAGCCGTAGCTGGAACGGGAATCAAAATTTTATTAAAATAGAATCAGAGCAAAAATGGAAACACCAAGAGGAAAAATATTTTAATAAATGGTATGATGTATTGGCAACAAACTATGAATTAAATGCAGAAAATGGGCTGTTTGGAAATGGAAAAATAGTAAGAGATGGTTATTGGAAATACAAAAATTTGGATCGTTTGTCCTCTCCAATGATGAAGGGTGATTTGGAAGAGAGTAGCATTTCAACTTCAGATAGTACTAGTATAAGTTACGCTTATACCGAAATACACGGTGATGGAACATTTGATAAATTCGATAAAGAAAAAATCAAATCAAACAATGATGCTGTTCAAATCCGCAAAAACTTTAATGAAACCGCTTTCTTCCTTCCTGATTTAAAAACAAATGAAAACGGTGATATCGAATTTTCATTTACCATGCCTGAAGCATTAACCAAATGGAAATTTCAGGCATTGGCACATACTAAAGACTTGGCTTTTGGATACAGTTCAAAAGAAATCGTTACTCAAAAAGATTTAATGGTTCAGCCAAACGCCCCACGTTTTTTAAGAGAAGGTGATAAAATAGAATTCAGCAGCAAGATTGTAAACCTGACTGATAAAGAAATAACAGGTCAGGCAACATTGCAATTATTTGATGCCACAACAAATGAGGCAGTTGATGGGCGTTTCAGAAATGTAATGGCGAATCAATACTTCACAGTTGCGGCTGGACAAAGCGAAGCAGTTGTATTTCCCATGGAAATTCCGTTTCAATTTAACAAAGCACTTGTTTGGAGAATTGTTGCAAAGGCCTCCCCCTCCGGGGGAGGTTTGGAGGGGGCCAGTGATGGTGAAGAAAATGCCTTACCGGTTCTTACAAATAGAATGCTAGTTACTGAAACAATGCCATTAACCATGCGGGGCAACGGTACAAAGGAATTTAAATTTGAAAAATTATTGAATTCAGGTTCATCCACTTCATTGCAGCATCATGCGTTAACGGTTGAATATACAAGTAACCCTGTTTGGTATGCCGTGCAGGCACTCCCTTATTTAATGGAATACCCTTATGATTGCTCAGAGCAAACATGGAACCGTTATTATGCCAATGCACTTGCCTCAAAGATTGCAAACAGTTCTCCACGTATCAAACAAATATTTGAAAGTTGGAAAACAAAAGATACTGCCGCATTACTTTCCAATCTGCAAAAAAATCAGGAATTAAAAGCGGTATTACTGGAAGAAACACCGTGGGTTTTGCAGGCTAAAAATGAAGAACAGCAAAAGAAAAATATTGCTTTGCTATATGATTTAATAAAGATGAGTAATGAAATGAATAGTGCTTTTGAAAAACTGAAGCAGATGCAATCCTCGAATGGTGGATTTGTTTGGTTCAAAGGAGGTCCCGATAATACCTACATTACCCAATACATAATTACAGGTATTGGTCATTTGAAAAAACTGGGAGTTGATATCAGTAAATTATTACCAATTGTCAAAGCTGCCCTGCCCTATCTGGATATGCAGATTAAAAAAAATTATGATGAACTGAAAAAAAACAAATCGGATTTAAATAAATACACACCGGGAAATTTTGAAGTGCAATATTTATATATGCGTAGTTTCTTTCCTGAAAATAAAATTGCTGCCACATCAAAAACAGCTTACGATTTTTTCAGAATCAGCGCAGCAAAAACATGGACAAAACAAAGCAAGTACATGCAGGGTATGATTGCTCTTGCCTTGTACAGAACGAATGACTTAAAAACTCCAGAAGCTATTTTAAAATCATTAAAAGAAACTTCAATCAATCATGATGAATTAGGTATGTACTGGAAAGAATTAACCAGTGGTGGCTATTACTGGCACCAGGCTCCGATTGAAACACACTCATTATTGATAGAAGTTTTTAGTGAAGTTGGTAAGGATGTAATGGTTGTTGATGATTTAAAAACATGGTTATTGAAAAACAAACAAACTACGAATTGGAAAACTACCAAAGCAACTGCAGAAGCATGCTATGCTTTACTATTGCAGGGTACAAATTGGTTGGCTAATGAAACAGTTGTTGAAATCAAAACAGGAAATGTTGTGTTTAATTCTAATGAAAATAAATCAGAAGCAGGAACCGGTTATTTTAAAAAGAATATTGAAGCGGATAAAATAAAACCAGAGATGGGAAATATTTCAATACGCCTCACCCCTAACCCCTCTCCTGGCGGAGAGGGGAACACCAACCCTCCGGGAAAAAACGGGGTTTCATCGTGGGGTGGAGTGTACTGGCAGTACTTTGAAGACCTTGATAAAATTACTACTGCATCAACGCCCCTTAAATTAGTTAAGAAACTTTTTGTTGAAAAGAATACGGACCGTGGTCCTGTTCTGACTCCTGTAAATGATGGCGATTATTTAAAAGTGGGTGATAAGATAAAAGTAAGAATTGAATTGCGTGCAGACAGGGATATGGAATATATACACATGAAAGATATGCGGGCAAGTTGTATGGAACCTGTGAATGTATTGAGCGGTTATAAATGGAAGGGTGGCCTGGGCTATTATGAAACAACAAAAGATGCAAGTACCAATTTCTTTATAGATTATTTGCGTAAAGGAACTTATGTTTTTGAATATGCGTTGTTTGTTACGCATACCGGAAACTTTAGTAATGGCATCACAACGATACAATCCATGTATGCACCTGAATTCAGTTCACATTCTGAAGGTGTACGGGTGAACGTTGAAAAATAACACTGCCACAGAGACGCTGAAATACAGAAAATTCAGTGCCTTTGTGTTTCAGTGGCAATCATTCTTCTTTACATTTACAAAATGAAGGTTGACGTCTTGATTATTGGTCAGGGAATTTCAGGCACCTGCTTATCTTACTATTTAGCAAAAGAAAAAATATCGTTCATTGTATTGGATGATGAAAGAAAAAATTCGCCATCAAGAGTAGCGGCAGGAATCATTAACCCTGTAACCGGCAGAAGAATTGTAAGAACCTGGATGATTGAAGAGCTACTGCCTCATACATTGAATTTTTATTCTCAAATGGGTAATGAATTGGGTGTTCAAACAATTTCTGAAAAAAAGATAATTGATTTCTTTCCTTCGCCACAGATGAAAATAGCTTTTGATGAACGATTGAATGAAGGTGAAACATTTTTGCAAAAGCCAACCGATGAAAATATTTTCAGGGAAAACTTCAATTATGATTTTGGTTTTGGCTACGTCTCTCCTGCTTATACCGTTCATCTTTCAACTATTTTACCGGCATGGAGGAAAAAACTTATTGCAGGTAATAATTTATTAGCAGAGGAATTTGATTTTCCTCAATTAAAGATTTCCAATGACAGAATTGAATATAAAAGTATCATAGCAAAGCAAATAATATTCTGCGATGGTGTGCAATCTTATCAAAACCCATATTTTAATAAACTCCCCTTTGCCCCTAATAAAGGTGAAATGCTGATTGTAGAAATACCGGGTCTGTCAAATGATTATTTGTATAAAAAAGGAATGACCCTTGCTCCGCTTGCAACAAAAGATTTATTCTGGCTTGGCAGCAATTATTTATGGGAATTTGATAATGTAAACACAAGTGAAGCATTCTATAAACAGGCTGATGCTATTATAAAATCATGGCTGAAGATTCCTTATAAAATTATTGATCATAAAGTTTCAATAAGACCAGCAACGCTTGAGCGAAGACCCTTTGTGGGTTTTCACCTGGCATTTCCATCCATTGGCATTTTAAATGGAATGGGAACCAAAGGTTGTTCACTTGCACCCTATTTTGCAAAACAACTGGTTGATAAGATTCAATACGAGAAACCAATTTTACCTGAAGCCGATCTATCGAGATTTAAAAAAATCTTATCCTCCTGATTTTGTTTACAATTATTTTATCTTCAACAATAATTTAAAATTTCGTTTCAATGACTAACAATGTAACACAAGTGTATTCCATCCCTGCCCGTTTCCGCAAAATGGAAAATATGCATATCATTTTCTGGTTGCTAAAAGATATTTCCTGGTGCATGTTATGGAAACCAATTGGAATTGCAATGATTTTTCCAACATTAATCATTGCCATCATTATCTCTTATCAAACAAGAAAAGTAAAATCAGAATTGTCACATAACCTTGCTGTTGTTTTTTGGATAACCGCCAATAGCTACTGGATGATAAGTGAATTTCTGGGATTTGATGAAAAATTAATTGCAGGCTTTGAAGGTAAATATATTGCGGTTGTCCCATTTCTTATTGGAATGGCAATATTGCTGTATTATTACCTAATACAGCGACCGCTTGAATTAAAGAAAAATAAAAAGTAATCTTAAGAGTTTGCTGGTGCCAGTTGCAGCTGTCTCAACTTCCGCTGCTTCATATAGCGGCGTAATAAATAGATAATTGTCATTGTGATCATTGGGTTCGGATTTAAATATTAAAAAAAACGGTACACTAAACTTTTTTACATCTGCGTATCAGTTCAAAATTTTATGCCGCGTCATCGGATCCTGGTTCAAAACACGGCACAATGCTTCATACAAATCAGGCATATTTTCTTTTAACCCCTTTGGGTTTTCAAAAAATATGCCTGATTTGTATGAAGCATTGTGCCGTGTTTTGAACCAGGATCCGATGACGCGGCATAAAATTTTGAACTGATACGCAGATGTAAAAAAGTTTAGTGTACCGTTTTTTTT
>JANPEU010000620.1:0-2494 GCA_031423175.1 Bacteroidota bacterium | reverse complement strand
GTTCTTCACTGGAAGCAAAATCATTTTGTTGTTTTATATAAAGTCAAGCGCCGTTCCTCCCCACTCCTTTGGAGAGGGGTCGGGGGTGAGGTCTTATATGTTGCGGACCCGGCAAAAGGATTAATAACCTTTACTCCACAGGAATTTAAATCCAACTGGATAAGCGATAAAGAAGATGAAGAAGAAAATGGCATTGCATTATTATTAGAGCCCTCTCCATTATTTTATGAGAATAGAGATGAAGAAGAAGAAAGAGTAAGCAAGGGGCTTGCATTTAAAAATATTTTCAACTACATTCTTCCATATAAAAAATTAGTTTCTCAACTTTTTATAGGGCTCGGTGTTGCAAGCTTGTTGCAACTGTTTCTTCCATTTCTTACACAAAGTGTGGTGGATACCGGTGTTAACACCGGCAATATTCATTTTGTGTATGTAGTGCTGCTTGCCCAGCTAGCTTTATTTACCGGTAGGCTTGCTATAGAGTTTGTTCGTGGGTGGATACTGCTGCATATCAGTACAAGAATTAATATTTCTATCCTCACCGATTTTTTAATTAAGCTGATGAAACTGCCTGTAAGTTTTTTTGACACTAAAAAAACAGGCGATATACTCCAGCGCATGAATGACCATAGCCGCATAGAATCATTTCTTACCGGATCATCACTCAGTGTTTTATTCTCACTCATCAATCTTGTTATTTTTTCTATAGTGCTTGCAGTTTTCAATGTGTACATTTTTGCTGTGTTTGCTGTTGCAAGTATTCTTTATTCGGTATGGGTTATTTTATTTCTTAAAAAAAGAAAAGTATTAGACTATAAACGCTTTGATATAGCATCAAAAGAACAAAGCATCACGATCCAGTTAGTACAGGGCATGCAGGAAATAAAATTGAACGGAGTGGAGCGGCAAATGCGCTGGACATGGGAGCGGCTGCAGGCAAAATTATTTAAACTAAGTATGAAAGGGCTTTCGCTTAATCAATGGCAACAGGCAGGTGCATTTTTTATCAACGAAGGCAAAAATATTTTTATCACATTTCTTTCTGCCAAAGCAGTGATAGATGGTCAAATGACATTAGGCTCAATGCTGGCTGTGCAGTATATCATTGGTCAGCTCAACAGTCCCATAGAGCAACTGATTGGTTTTTTACAAAGCTGGCAAAACGCCAAAATAAGTATGGACAGGCTGAATGAAATTCATACAATGGATGATGAAGAACCTGCGGAGAAAAACTTATTACATGAGTTGCCTGCAAGTTTTACAAGACAGATAGTTGGGGGATATGCAGCCTCCCCAACCTCCCGAATAGCCGGGACAAGCTTTACGAAGGAGGGGCTTAGCATATCACAAAGCCAGCTTTTCAACGATTCATTATTATTGGTGAATGATCAATTAAATAAAGAATTTTCGACAGGCGAGGTTTGTGCAGAGGATCTCCCCTCTCCGCCAGGAGAGGGGTCGGGGGTGAGGCTCGAAAATATTTCTTTCACTTATCCCGGTGCAGGTAACGAACCTGTATTGAAAGATATAAATCTAAAAATTCCAACCGGTAAAACTACTGCCATTGTAGGAGTTAGCGGAAGTGGCAAAACAACATTATTAAAACTGTTGCTTAAATTTTATGAACCACAAAAGGGGGAAATAAAATTGGACAATACATCTCTTTCTAATATCAGTCATAAAGTTTGGCGAAGCCACTGCGGAGTAGTAATGCAGGAAAGTTTTATTTTTTCTGAAAGCATTGCAAAGAATATTGCTGTTGGTTTAGAAAAGATAGATATGGAATTATTGAAACATGCTGCAAGAGTCGCCAACATACAAGATTTTATTGAAAGCCTTCCGCTTGGGTACAATACAAAAATAGGTGCTGAAGGAAATGGGATAAGCATGGGACAGAAACAAAGAATACTGATTGCAAGAGCTGTTTATCGAAACCCTGATTTTATTTTTTTTGATGAAGCCACCAACAGCCTTGATGCAAATAATGAATCGGTAATTATAAATAACCTCCAATCATTCTTAAAAGGAAAAACAGTTGTGGTAGTTGCGCATCGGTTAAGCACTGTAAAAAATGCCGATCAGATTGTGTTGCTTAATAAAGGAGTGATAGCAGAAAGGGGAACACATCAGGAGTTGACAAATTTGAAAGGAGAATATTATACGCTGGTAAAAAATCAGTTGGAGTTAGGGGATTGAAGCCTCCCCAAACCTCCCGAATAACCAGGACAAGCTCTCCGAAGGAGGGGCTTAACATTCTGAAAGATTAGAAGTTCTTTTTTATTTAAAAAATGAAGCCATGTCAGAAATAATTATTCATACTCAGCAAAACAATCAGCAGCTAATAAGTGATGAGGTGCAGGAAATAATAAGTTATCGTCCGCATTGGTTTATAAGAAAAGGAAATATAATTTTCTTTTTGGTGCTTTTGTTTCTTTTGAGTCTTACCTGGTTTATTCAATATCCTGATATTATAAATGGCTCAGCGAGATTAGTT
>JANPEU010000619.1:0-2346 GCA_031423175.1 Bacteroidota bacterium | reverse complement strand
TTGATTAAAAGCGTAAATCGGAGAAGAACTTTTTGCTAGCTGCTTAAGAAGTTCTTCAAATTTATAAACCAAACTAAATTTATTAATGTTAGATGGTAAAATCTTTACTCCTTTATAAGTATAAACATAAATTGGGTTATTAACTGGGTTATCTGAATTAGATAGACCTGCAAATGGTTTGCTTTGTAATGGATAGGATTTAAGTATTTCAATAAAGTTCGGATAATTTTGTTCAATGAATAAATCGCTTGGAATTTCTTCTTCACTTAAAAAATATGAAGAATCTTTATCTCTTTTACCTCCTGGTATTAGATTGCTTAATATTCCTTCATTGAAAACTCTTCTCCCTAATCTATAAACTAACAACCTTTCTAATAAAAATGAAGACTCCTCGTCAAGGTTTTCAGCAATCATTTTATACTCAAGCTTATTGCCTGAATTTAAAATTTCTTTAATCAATTGTTTTTTGTCTATATTTTTTTCTTGATTAACATTTTTTTCGTGGTCAAGATATCTTTTACCCTTTCCTTTTCCGATGTAAAAAATGGATTTGTCTCGCGGGTCAATTAATGCGTAAACATAGAATTCGTTCATGTGTCGGTCGTTTTAAAATGCCCCATAACATTTTAATATTAGAAACCTATTGCAATCTATTGATTTAATCAGACAATATACGAAACATACAGAATACATATATTTCTAAAACAAAAAACGATAGAAAATGCAGCTTGAAACAACACTATAACCAAAAAAAAATAACTGAATTTAGTGATTTATATCAATCAATAAAAAACAAATCAATTACTATAAAAAAAGAAAACGGAAAATACTGAACTTGTTTTTGATTTAACTCGAAAGCTAAGGAATTCAATCTTCAAATTAAGAAGGATATTTTAAGCATCGATAGTTTAGAAAAAAATATTAAAGATCAGCTAAAACGAGCCTCGCTGAGTATAGTTCTGAATATCGCGGAAAGCACAAGCAGGTTTTCTGATGCTGATAAACGCAATTTTAATGTGATTGCAAGAGGAAGCTTGATCGAATGTATTGCGATACTTGATTTGATAAAAGATGATTTGATAATCAGAATTGAATTTTTTTCGGAATTTTATAATAAAGGAGAAGAGCTTTCGAAAATTTTGTATGTATTGATTAAAGGACTAGAAAAGAAATAAATTTCAGTTTTAGATTAGAGTCATAGGTTTGAAAGTTTGAGTTACAGATTGAGTGTGAAGTGCGCGAGTTCGAGTTTTGAGTGAAGAGTTTGAAAGTTTGAGTTACAGATTGAGTGTGAAGTGCGCGAGTTCGAGTTTTGAGTGGAGAACTGAGTTTGAGGGTTACCACCACACGCAAACTCCTCACCCAAACTGTCCTTCGTGGAGCTGGCGGGATTTTTTTTCTGTACAAATTCCACAGTTTATCAATAATAAGACACGAATCAACAACCAGGAAAACACGAATAAATTAATAGTCGAATGTGTACTATTCATACTCTGTACACAATACACAGTACACTTTACAATGTCAAACGAGTTTGACAGTTGTATCAGGATTAGACAATCTTTTTATCAGAGCGTATAACATTTTAGAAATCTCCTCCAATCGCATTTGAATTGACTTATATACATTAGAGTCCGGAAAGTTCAATAAATCAACAATGACATAACATTCATAAACTGAACCACGCCCTGTTACAAAAAAATGTCTTTGATCAGCTTTTGAAAGCCTGCTCGTTCCTTCTGCAATATTTAAAACGATGCTGAGACTGGCTCTTCTTAACTGATCATTTATGATCCGATCTGTTAGGGTTGCGACAATATCGTCACTTATTAATCTGTAAAGTTCTTTAGCCTTTTGATAGGCAATTAACGTTTTGAATTCCATTCGATAAAGATTGAATATCGAATAAGAAAAAACAACTGCTTTAAGTAAGGATAGTTTTTAAAAAAAAGTTTACTGGGACAGAAACAGTGTCAAGGAGTGTACAGCGACAGAAACTGTGTACTGTTCACAGATCTGTACACAGTACACTGTACACAGTACACTGTCAATGTGGAGCTGGCGGGATTTGAACCCGCGTCCAGACAAGCAATCAACAAACTTTCTACATGCTTAGTGTTATTTTATTTTCGACTGAATAGCTGCCTAACACGAGCTACTATCCGGCTTATTTACGTTTATCTTAGTTGCAGCACCGGAAAAAAACTACAAAGCACTCACCGTACGATACTTCGGTTGAGCGAACGGGTGAGCAAGTCCACTCGAAGTAGCTAGCGGGTTAATCTTCTGATTAAGCGGCTAACGCGTATGAATTGTTGCCAGTTGGCAGTTTGAAAGCCGTGATTT
>JANPEU010000618.1:0-16842 GCA_031423175.1 Bacteroidota bacterium | reverse complement strand
GCTTATAAAATAATCGGAGATTTTATTAATGCAGGAATATTAAATGAAACCACCGGATTTAAAAGGAACAGATATTTTGTTTTCAAAGAATACCTGGATATTTTTCATCAATAAAAAAACTCCATAGAATTCCCGAACCCTTCGCTTTGCTCTGAGTAAACTGCAACCAAAGCTTATCCTTCGATAAACTCAGGACAGCACTACGGCCCGCTACATAATTATTCATCCTTTCACCGCAGGAGATTGTGTAACCACTATTCATGATTTTGCAAAAGCAATAAGATCATTGTAATCGCCGGCATCTGCTTTTTTCAAAGCTTGTATATAAGCATTGCGGAGGTTGCTTTGTTTTATAAGGTTTGCAGCACCCCATGTAAATGCAGGAAGATGAAAAAATTTTTCCATCATTACATCGGCCATCAGCCGGGAGTGCCGGCCATTGCCATTGGCAAAACAATGCACCTGTACGATGCGATGTTTTAAGCGGATAGTAATTTCTTCTTCTGAAAAACTATGTCGGTTTATCCAATAGAGGCAATCATCCAACAATTGTTTTAATGCCATTGCAACCTGATTTTTATCCACGCCTATATTCTTGTCTGTTTTCCGGAATTCGCCGGCCCATTTCCATACACCTGCATACATGCGGCGGTGCAGTTGCTGAACAAATTTTTCTGAAAGAATCTCTGCAGCTGTAATTTTTTTTGATTTCAGCCATTGCATCGCCTTTTCTATATTCTGTTGTTCAAATTCATCCAGTTCATCCCTTGTAGTAATGCTTTTGATAAGCAGGCCCTCTTTTTCATCTTCCTCCAGCGGTGTTTGATTATCTGTATAGTCAAAATCTAATCCCATAAATAACCCGGCATTTCGTTTTTAATTTCTTCGGCTCTTTCTTTTATAGCTTTTTCAATCCGTGTTTTCGAGTTTTCCTGGTCTTCGAGCATCATACTATGCGAAGTCCGCATTACAATTTCCCTAGCAATTTCATAGGCTTTTTGCTCTATCATTTTTTCCAGTGATTCTTGTTTTGGAATAAAACCATATACAAGTTGCATATGTAACGCCTTGCCTGCTTCACGTAAGTTTTTTAAAGTGATAGAACCGTCTTTTTCACGTTGCTCAAGTCGCCGCACACCCTGCGGAGTTATATTCAGCCGAACCGCTAATTGTCTTAACGACATTTTCAGCGCTGTTCTGATAGTATGAATCCAGCCTTCATCCGGAACAGTTGCCTGCTTAAGGATTTTAAAACCCTCTAACTTATTATCAATTTGCTGAAGAATCAACTTATTTTTTTTGTTCAATTTCATAAACTTATAAGTTTAAAAATAATATTCAAATGTAAACATATAAGTTTAAATGTGAAAGAAAAAATAAACGTATATGTTTAAAATAAGCCTATACCACTATATCACCGCTTTACTCCCACAACATTCGTAGGGCCTGGCTGGTTAAATCTGCAAAGGAAGTTCAACCTGCCTGCCGGCAGACAGGGAATTACCGAACCCTTTGGTTTGTTTAGGAGAATCCTGTATCGAAATTTAATTATGACAACCATCCTCGTCTGCTATAAACCAAAAAACAATAAAACTGACTCATGTTAAAAAAACACAATTCAAAAAACATGATTTTTGAATTGTATTAGCAGGGTATGAGTCAAATTAAACCGGAGCACCGCTATCCGTTATTTATCTGGAATAGAAAAGTCGGGGCTGTTAGAAAAACAAAAAATTGGCCGGGATAATTTTTATATCAATGAGCCATTGTTTGATTTGCTGGTGGCTAATAAATAAACTTTATTCTTCCTTCAATTCTTCTACATAAATATTCTTACAGCAATCTTTCTTTGCTGGCGATAGTATAAAAAATTACTATCTTTAAAAAAAATCGTTTTTTTGTTTCCTTAATAAAATTTTCAACTTAAAAAATTCAAATGAAAGTTATTTTTTTATTCATAGCAATAATTGCTGTTTGTTCCGGATGTGATTCTAAAAAAGATTCACCTGCTGCTAAATCGGATTCGCCGGCTGCTAAAACTGTTTTATCCTCTGTAGAAATACAAATAAAAACAGCATTATTAGCTGCGCCCCTGGAAAAAAGAGATAGCTGCACGGTGTATGGCTATTCTTCCGATAAACAACTCATCTTGTTAAGAAAAGGTAGCAATGAATTAATTTGTCTTGCAGACAACCCGGATGAACCTGATTTTTCTGTGGCCTGTTATGCCAAAGAACTGGAACCTTTTATGCAAAGAGGCCGTGAACTGAGAAAGCAGGGCATTAAAGATGATTCATTATTTAATGAACGGGAGAAAGAAGTAAAAGCTGGCACCCTGCTAATGCCCAAACAACCTGCAGCATTGTATGTTTATTCTGCAAAAGAAAAAGATTTTGATCCTGCAACAGGTGAAGTAAAGAATGGTTACCTGCGTTATGTAATTTACATTTCTTATGCAACGGTTGCCAGTACCGGTTTGCCGGAAAAACCATCTGCCGACGGTATGCCATGGATTATGAATGCCGGAACACATAGTGCACATATTATGATCAATCCTTAGAATCCGGTAGTGTATTATTTTCAGAGTTTCTGTGCTTCAGTGGCAATAACAGATGCCACTGAGAAACTGAAACACAGAATTGTAAAAGTTATTTTGATTAATTAAATTTCAAACTGAAACAATACCTGGAATTCTGCTAAGTCGGTTTTCCCTGTGATTATTGGTAAGTTCATTTTATTCGTTACTGTTCATTACATTTTTACCGCAGTTAATTTTTTTGATAAGGGCGGATTGATACTTTATTCTTTGCGTAACCCCGGCGTAATTTGTGGTAAAATTTTAACCGCAAAGTAAAAGCCAAAGCAAAATGCAAAGGACCGCAAAGAAAACATACTGAATTGTTTTTTTTATTATAACTCTGCCAACAGATTAATTATATAATCCTATATTTAATTTCTGTAAAAAATATGTTCAAATACTTTTTATTTCCATTTATTTTTATTCTGTTCTTGTTTGGGCCGGGTGATTCAGAAAAATCAACGACAGGAACTTCTATCGGGAAAAGGGTAATTTCCTGCGCCCCCGGTAAATATTATACACTTGCCAATCTTCCAAGAATAAAACATCCGCGATTGATCTATCCGGATGAAGCATCCGATTTTCCTAAAGTAATTGCGAATGACAACAGAGTTCCTGCAGGTAAGTTGCAGAATAATGTACTGGAATTAGAACTTGAAATAGTGTGGAGTGATTTTTACCTGGAGACAGGTAATCGTCCGGGTTTAAGATTAGTAGCCATTGCAGAAAAAGGAAAGGCGCCTACAATTCCTGCACCGTTGATACGTGTAGAAGCTGGAACCAAAATTCATGTTGTACTGCATAACAAACTAAAAGATTCAATTGCCAATGTTTTTGGATTACAAAAACGTCCATCATCAACAACCGGGGATTGTATAGTACTTAAACCGGGAGAAACAAAAGAGATCAGTTTTGAATCCGGCGTAGCAGGCACTTATTTATATAATGTAAGATTGGGTACTCACAACTTATTTGGATTTGACGGTGAAGAGGATCAGTTAAGTGGTGCATTTATTATAGACCCAAAAGGCGGTTCACCACCCGACCGGGTTTTCGTAATAAATATTTTCAGCGCTTTTATTGATACTGCACTTTTTAAAAATGGAAGTCTTGAATCGTTAACAATTAATGGAAAGTCATGGCCTTTTACTGAGCAGTTTAATCCTGCTGTTGGGGATACCATGCTCTGGCGGTTTGTCAATAGTTCGATACGTATGCATCCTATGCATTTGCATGGGTTTAACTTTACCATTTTATCAAAAGGTTCTTTGCTTTCCGATCATATTTTTGAAAAGAGAAAGAGACCGGTTGTAGTAACCGAGGATATGTATGAACACTCAACCATGAGTATGAAATGGGTGGCGGCACGTCCGGGAACCTGGTTATTTCACTGTCATCTTTCTTTTCATGTTGTATCTGATATACGGTTGCCCGGTATGGCTTCGCTGGATCCGCCGGATTATTTTAATCATATGGCTGGTTTGGTATTGGGCATTACTGTAAAACCCGGAGCAAGCGATTTGATTTCAAAAGGAGAACCCAAAAATCTGGATCTGTATGCCAATGAGTATTCAGAAAGCGGGTTGCCACGCAATGGCTTTTCTTTATCTGCAGATTTTAAACCAGACAATAAAATATTTTCCAGCCCGGGGCCGCTTCTGGTATTGAAACAGTTTCAGCCAACTTTTATTACCGTTAATAACCAAATGTCAACTCCTACAGCTGTGCATTGGCATGGACTTGAAATAGACAGTTGGGCAGATGGTGTTCCGGGTTGGAGTGCATCGGATGGAAAAAGTTCCCCTTCTATTCAGCCCGGTGAAAAATTTACATACAAACTAACCTTGTTGCATCCCGGTACTTTTATTTATCATAGTCATCTTGATGATATATACCAGATAACCCACGGGCTGTATGGCCCATTGATTGTAATGGGGGAAAACGAAACCTATGATCCGAAAACAGATCATTTTTATATTGTGGGATGGAAAAACGACAATCCCCAGAAGATGCAGGAATTGGAACTGAACGGAAGCTATGAACAGCCTGTACAGAATGCATATACCGGCGAGGCACATCGTTTGCGACTTATTAATATTGAACCAGCAGGATCAATAAAAATCAGAGTAGAAAAAGATGGTAAACCCATACTGATAAAATTTATTGCTAAAGATGGAATTGATTTGCCGGCAATACAACAACTACTACTTAAAGAAAGTCAATTTTTTGGTGTAGGCGAAACTGCTGATTTTATTTTCAAACCAAAAAAAGCCGGGATTTATAATTTGCATGTATCTATTGAAGGTGAAGAATGCTGGAATCAAATATGGATAGTGAAGGATAAGTAAGTATCCAATTCCTGATTTAATACACTCAGCACTTGTTCATTTGTTCAGTATTCATTAAAAAATGTAGCTTCACTTTTTAATAACTCCTTTTAAAATTATTTTACAATGAGAACTTTTATTTACTGCTGCGCTGTAAGTCTCTGTTTGTTTTTTTGCGGTGCTGCCAGTCACAATTCAAAGGGTAAATGGATTTCTTTATTTGATGGAAAGAGCTTCGACAACTGGAAAGTGGGTAACAATGCCGGCACATTTACAATAGAAAACGGAACGATTGTGGCACATGGTTCTGTGGCACATTTATTTTATACGGGTGATGTACAGCAGCATAATTTTAAAAATTTTGAATTCAAAGCAGATGTAATGACAACACCCGGCTCCAACTCAGGTATCTATTTTCATACCGAATACCAGGAAAGTGGTTGGCCAAAAAAGGGTTATGAAGCACAGGTAAATAATTCACAATCCGACTGGCGCAGAACGGGTAGCCTTTATGGCATACAGGATGTAAAAGAAGTTTTTGTAAAAGACAACGAATGGTTTACTGAATACATTAAAGTGGAAGGCAAACGAGTAATAATAAAACTGAATGATAAAACAGTAGTTGATTATACAGAACCCGATAATGTGCAGCGGGAAAAAGGGAATGAAGGCCGAGTAATAAACAGCGGCACTTTTGCTTTACAAGGTCACGATCCCAACAGTAAAGTCTTTTTTAAAAATATTAAAGTGAGGGCACTTAAGGATTGATGGTCTATATCTTCAGAAAGATAAAGCGCCCCATAAGAATAGTTTGTTCAAAAATTATTCTTCCAATCTTTTCAAAGCTGTGATTTTATAAATACTCCAATGAAATTGAAAAAGTAAAATGCCGTATTTATTTTTGCAATAAAAAAGCAGACCCTTATAAAAAAGGCCTGCTTTCACCAAGATTGAAAACCTGTAATTATTTTGCGGGCACTATAGCAGCCTGCATTTCTTTTATAGCCACATCAAGAGCTGAGCGGTTATAATAACCAAACTCTCTTATAATTTTATTATTTTCAAATCGTACGGCAAGGTGTACCGGCACTAAAAATTTTTGATTGGTATTTTTTAATATGCCTTCCCACGTACCCCAGAAATAAACCCATTTTTCTTTGCTATCAGTTGTAACCATTTCAAAATAATTGTCTTTCTCCAAAAAACTATATTTGGAATAATTAGCAATATCAACTTTAAAAGCATCCTGTAATTGCTGAGGGGTGATAGAATCTACCGAATTGTGAAAGATTTTTGCGGTGTCAACATAATGGCTGCTCCAGCTAGACCAGTTACCAGCCAGATAATCTTTTACCAACGCTTTTGTGACATCTATTTCCGGAGAAGTTTCCGTCCATTGTTTGGTTCCGGTATTGCAGGCCATAAAAAATGCTGCTGTTAGAAATAAGAAAATCGTTTTTTTCATGTGTTTAAGTTTATTTTAAAAAATTGTTTACCCTTTTATTTAAATGTCTGAGAATGGAAAAAATTATTTATACCAAAAAAGATTGTATAAAAATAAAACCTTTATAAAAACAGTTTTGAAGGGAAAAGATTAGTTGTTGTAACAGAGAAGTACGTGATTGGTAAAAGTAAGGATATTCGATATTATTGAATAAATTTAAAATAAAATAGCAGTTCATCCACAATGACCTCCCGGATAATAAACAAGGCTTTCTCTTTTTTTATTCTTAAAATGTTAATCAATCTTTAAAGCCTGTAGCTGGCTTTATGCAATCAGGCGGGTTTGTGCATCCTTGTATAAAATTATTTTTATGCAATCGATACTAAAACCCGCCGCTGTTTTTGCCATCAGTCTTTTTACTACTCAAAATTTTACACCCATTGAAAAAAAAATTACCACCCCATCGATTATCCAGGTCAATAATCCCAATCCAAAAATTCAGGCTGCCATCCTGCTTGATGTAAGTGGTAGTATGGATGGATTGATAGAACAAGCCAAGTCTCAGTTGTGGACAATGGTAAATACATTGGGTAAGGCGCAATGCAATAATAATACTGCCACCCCTCAGATAGAACTGGCCTTGTATGAATATGGCAGAACAAATAATGATGCAGCGAAAGGTTATGTAAAACAACTCAGCCCCTTCACGAATGATTTGGATGAGGTTTCAAAAATATTATTTAGTCTGCATACCAATGGTGGCGAGGAATATTGCGGACAAGTCATTTATACATCGATGAATGAATTAAAATGGGATACATCATCTCTGAATTATAAAGTCATTTTTATTGCAGGTAATGAAGATTTTTTGCAGGGCAATATAAAATACACCGAAGCCTGTACCAGGGCCAACGCAAAAGGTATAATTGTAAATACAATTTATTGTGGCGATAGAATGCAGGGCATTCGTGAACATTGGAATCTTGCCGGCGAATGTGGTAATGGAAGTTTTACCAACATCAATCAGGATGCAAGAGAAGAAGATATACCCACACCTTATGACAGTTCATTGATTGTACTAAACGGGAAACTGAATTCAACCTATATTGGTTATGGTAGTGTGGGATTTGCAAACACAGCAAGGCAAGAAGAAGTAGATAAATTAAATTACAACTTAAGTGCATCTGCGGGTGCTAAACGCACAGCTGCAAAAGCAAAATCAAATGTCTATAGTAATTCCTCGTGGGATTTGGTAGATGCAAATAAAGCGGATTCAACCTATTTTTCTAAAGTAGAAATGAAAACGTTACCTGATAGTTTAAAAAATAAAACCCGTGTACAGTTATTGGAAATTGTAAAAACAAAAACGGTTGAAAGAAATAAAATTCAAAAAGAAATAGAAACGGTAAATCTGAGCCGTGAAAAATTTATTATAGCTGAAAAGGCAAAAAACGCAAAAAAAAATAATGAGCAAACACTGGAAACAGAAGTAGAAAAAATTATCAGGCTACAGGCAAAGCGGTTTAATATGATAATTAATTAAACCCCCATTGTTATAAAATTAAAAAACTCCTGTGCCGGTTACAGGAGTTTTTTTTAATAAGATAATCCCCGCCGTATCAACAGGGATTTAAAAAAATTTTAGACTTAAGGTTTTCTGGGCTTCCTGTCGTATTGTAACAACATATCAGCCTTACCATCTTTGTTAATTCTCCAGGCTTCCATTAAGGAAGTTGTGTCTTTTTTACCATTCATGTTGGTATCAAATTCATCAGCCCATATTAATACCCAGTTTTCTTTTTGCTCTGTTGCAACAACAGACATCACTGCACTAATTGATGAAACAGACGAACTATACTGGCTCCTTAATCTTGTCCATCTGGCAATCAGGCTATCTGCACCTTTCGTAACTGTATTATCGCTATGATAAGCAGCTACAGTATCCGAAAGCCATTTTGTTTTATTCAATTTGTTTTCTTCCCAATCTTTCCAGCTTCCCTGAAGTATCATGGCCGAATACTCGGGGTTGCCCATTTCAAATTTTGAATAGCCTACCGGGAAAGGATATTTTACATCTGGCTTTGCTTCAGTAGCAGTAGGTGCTGCAGCCTCAGCAGCTTCTTTTTTTTCGTTGTCGCAAGACACAATAAACGCCGCCATCGTGAGAATAAAAATGATTTTCTTCATAACAATTTTTTTTTGTGAATTAATAAAATAAAGAAAGGAATTGACAGGGCGGGAGAATAAAACCGAATGTATGAAAAAAAAAGAAGCCTGAAAAAAAATGTCCCTGAAACAAACAACTCCATTTTTAAACAAATTTTTATACCGCAATATTCCCTTCTTACTAAAATCATGTTTCCGCCTTACCTCAGTCATGAACTATACAAGAAGAGGTTTCTAACTTGTTTTTGTTAATTTATTTTTTCATATTAAAAAAGACAGAAATGAAAAAGTATTTATTTTTTTTATCAGCACTATTGTTATGCGCCGGTGTATATGCTCAAAAATGGGAAAAAGAATATGACTTTGTTGACGCATGCAGTTGCGGTTTGGCCCATGTGGCTAAAAATGGTAAACATGGCTATGTGAATGAGCAGGGTAAAGTAATGATACCATTACAATATGATGAAGCATACGCTTTTTCTGAAAGCAGAGCCGGTGTAAAGCTTGGAGATAAATGGGGTTTTATTGACAGTACGGGAACTCATATAACTAAAATGGAATTTAATGAAGTGCTTGCTTTCAAACAGGGTTTGGCAGGCGTAGCCGATAATGGTCTGTATGGTTTTATAGACAGCACAGGCAAAATTGTTATTCCGCTAATCTATTTAAATGAATCTAACTTTAATGAAGACCTGGCTGCAGTATGTAATTCAAAAATGAAATGGGGGTTTATCGATAAAACCGGAAAAACAGTAATTCCTTTTACCTACAGTTTTGCAAGAGAGTTTAAAGATGGAGAAGCAAGTGTAATGAAAGACAGCAAATGGTTTTACATTGATAAAAAAGGAAATATGACTAAAGAGGGTGAATAGTAAATTACTTTTCCAAAATCTACCAGGGCTTTCTGCAATGTCCCGGTTTTTATTTTTTGAGTATCAGATAGAGGTTCAGCATTGATAATAAAAAACTGATGATTGTTAAAATAAAACTCCACCAGTATGTAACGATACGATAGTGAGTGAATTTTAGTCGGGCTTCTTTTAATTCTTCACTTAAATCTTCATTATGTTTTTCCCAGTCTTCGTGATGTTTGTCTCGTTTTGATTTTATTTTCTTTTCTCCTTCCTTCAGATATATCAGATATCCACCCTGCGCTATCCAGTAACGGCCATAGTTAGTAATACTCATTTCAGTTTTTTCTTCATCTGAATACCGGGTTAGTTTTTCATCCACTAGTTCATCTGCCATAGCTTTACAATCCACTACTATTTCGTTATCATTTTTCCATTCTTCGGCACAAAAATTATAGACATTTAAATTGTTTTTTTTTATAGATAGCGTTAAGCAGCCGTTCCGTTTTTTCTTCGTGTAACATACCTTTTCTATTTATTTTCTTTCATGCGTAACAGCTGCTTGTGCTGCAGCTAACCGTGCAATAGGCACTCGAAATGGCGAACAGCTCACATAATTCATTCCAATACGGTGACAGAATTTTACACTTTCAGCATCGCCCCCGTGTTCGCCACAGATACCAACTTTCAATTTTGGTTTTGTTTTGCGACCACGTTCAGTTCCTATTTTTATCAGTTCGCCTACACCATCCTGGTCAATGGTCTGGAATGGATCGTCGTGTAAAATTTTCTGATCAAGATAAGTTGGCAAGAACCCTCCGATATCGTCCCGGCTGAAACCAAAACTCATTTGTGTAAGATCGTTTGTACCAAAGCTGAAAAAGTCAGCCACTTCTGCCATACTACCTGCCTTCAATGCTGCCCTTGGTATTTCTATCATCGTACCATATAAATATGGAATGCTTTTCATTTTCATTTCAGTACATACTTCGCCGTAAACACGATCCACTATTTTTTTCTGATGAATCAATTCATTTTCTGTGCAGGTAACCGGTACCATGATTTCCGGAAACGCTTTTTTCCCGGATTTAATTATCTCAGCAGTTGCTTCAAAGATTGCTCTTACCTGCATCTCTGTTATTTCCGGGTAGCTTACACCGAGCCTTACACCGCGGTGACCAAGCATTGGATTATTTTCATGCAAAGCCAGCACTCTTCTTTTCAAAACACTCATTCTTATTCCAAGCACTTTACTCAACTCATGCAATTTTTCTACATCATGCGGGACAAACTCATGCAATGGTGGGTCGAGCAGGCGAATGGTTACCGGGTATCCTTTCATTACAAGCAAGGTGTCTTTGATGTCTTTCTTTACAAAAAGAAACAACTCACTCAATGCAGTTTGTCTTTCGTCTAAGGTTTTACTTAAAATCATTTTACGTAAAAGGAACAATGGTTCTTCGCTGCCCTCACCATAAAACATATGTTCGGTGCGGAATAAACCAATTCCCTCAGCACCAAATTTCATTCCTTGTCCAGCATCCTGTGGTGTTTCAGCATTGGTGCGTACACCCATCTGCTTTATTTTACTTACCAGTTTCATCAGGTTTTTATACGACAGATTTTTTTCTATATCAATATCCACCAGCCCAAGACTTCCTTCATATACCAACCCTCTAGTTCCGTTTAAAGTAATCCAATCACCTTCTTTTATAACGGTTCCATTTTTTGTTTTGAATGTTTTGGTCTCCTGGTTAATTTCAATATCACCACAACCAACAATACAACACCTGCCCCAACCTCTTGCCACCAATGCTGCATGTGAGGTCATTCCTCCTTTGGTTGTAAGAATTGCCTGAGATTTATGCATGCCATCCACATCTTCCGGTGAAGTTTCTTCTCTTACAAGAATGACTTTTTCTCCGCTCATTGCCCAATCCACTGCATCGTTTGATGAAAAAACAACCCGACCTTTTGCACCTCCGGGTCCTGCCGGTAATCCTTTTGCAATTACTGGGTTTATTTCTTCAGCTTTGGGATCAAGCATTGGAAGTAACAACTCAATAAGTTGATTAGGCCCAACCCGCATTATTGCAGTTTTTGCATCAATTAATTTTTTTGCATGCATCTCTGTTGCCATTCGTACTGCAGCAATGCCATTTCTTTTACCAACCCGGCATTGTAACATATAGAGTTTGCCTTTTTCAATAGTGAATTCAATATCCTGCATATCCTTATAATGTATTTCTAATCTTTTTTGATAGCCATTTAATTCTTTATACAATTTGGGCATCATTTTTTCCAGTGTGGTGAACTGTTCGCTTTGTGCATTTTTTGAATATTCATTTACCGGTGCCGGTGTTCTTATTCCTGCCACCACATCTTCTCCCTGTGCATTTACCAAGTATTCGCCATAAAATTTATTTTCCCCTGTTCCGGGGTTTCTTGTAAAAGCAACACCTGTACAACTGTCATTTCCCATATTTCCAAATACCATAGCCTGCACATTTACTGCAGTGCCCCATTCATCGGGAATTTTTTCTATGCGACGGTATTCAATTGCACGTTTTCCATTCCAGCTGCTGAACACAGCACCAATTCCACCCCATAACTGCTCCCATGGATCATCAGGAAATTCTGTACCTAACACTTTTTTCACTGTTCTTTTATAATCTTTTATCAAATCTTTGAGTTCGTCAACGGTTAATTCTGTATCGCTTGTATAGCCCCGAAGGTGTTTGATATGTTCGAGCTTTTCATCCAATATTTTACGAATACCTTTCCCATTTTTTATTTCATGATTGTTCCCTTTTTCCATCACCACATCTGCATACATCATTATCAACCTCCGGTATGAATCGTAAGCAAACCGTTCATTGCCACTTTGAGCTATCAGCCCTTTAATTGTTTTCGCATTCAGACCTACATTTAAAACCGTTTCCATCATACCTGGCATACTACGCCTTGCACCGGAACGAACTGAGACCAATAATGGATTTTTTTCATCGCCGAATTTCTTGCTCATCAGCTTCTCCATTTTTTCCATAGAAACTTCAACCTGATTTTTTATTTCCCGGGGGTAAGTCTTTTTATTTTCATAATAATAAGTACAAACCTCGGTGGTTACTGTAAAACCAGGAGGTACAGGTAACTGGAGTTTAGGATGTCCCGCCATTTCTGCAAGGTTGGCGCCTTTACCACCCAATAAATTTTTCATTGATTCATTTCCGTCTGCTTTGCCACCGCCAAAGAAATAAACATACTTGCGTGGCTTGATTGTTTTTTTCATAATAAGTCAATTATTCTGCATAATTAATACGTGTAAGTTTAAATGATCCCTATTTTGATCAATGAAAAAACTGATTATGCTCATATAAAAGCAACTCTATTTAGGAAGAGTATCGGCCTCTTAAAGTAAATTGCACCCATGACGGCCCTTCACAAAACTCAGGGTGACAATACAAATGACTAATTATTTAGAAGGCTTGAATGAAAGGCAGAAAGAAGCGGTACTTCATATTGACGGACCCTTGATGATAGTTGCCGGCGCAGGCAGTGGTAAAACAAAAGTGCTTACCACCCGTGTTACGCATCTGATGGCAAAGGGTGTTGATTCTTTTAATATTCTTGCTCTCACATTTACCAACAAGGCCGCCAAAGAAATGAAAGAAAGAGTGGAGCATATTTTGGGAAATAACGAAGCAAGAAATTTATACATCGGTACTTTTCACTCAGTATTTGCAAGAATATTGAGAGGAGAAGCTAATAAGATTGGCTACCCGAACAACTTTACAATTTACGATACGGATGATGCTAAGAGTGTGGTAAAAACGGTTGTGAACGAATTGAATTTAGATGATAAACATTATAAACCATCAACCGTTTATAACCGGATTTCTTCTGCAAAAAATGCGTTGATTGGCCCTCTGGAATATGCGAACGATTATTACTTACAGCAGGAAGATATGCGCAGCAACCGCCCGGCTATTGCACAAATTTATGACGCATACACAAAACGTTGTTTTAAGAATGGTGCAATGGATTTTGATGATCTGTTGTTGAAGTTTTATGAGCTATTGAAAAACGTACCGGAGAGTTTGAGTAAATACCAACGAAAATTCAAATACATATTAATAGATGAGTACCAGGATACCAACCCGGCGCAGTATGAGATAATAAAATTATTAGGTGCAATGCACGAAAATGTTTGTGTGGTAGGGGATGATGCGCAAAGTATTTACAGTTTCCGGGGTGCCACCATTGAAAATATTTTACAGTTTCAAAAAGATTATGACAATGTAAAGGTGGTAAAACTGGAACAAAACTACCGCAGCACACAAAGCATTTTAAAAGCAGCGAATGAAGTAATTAAAAATAATAAAAGTCAGATACCAAAAGATTTGTGGACGGAAAATGCGGAAGGAGAAAAAATTCGTTTGGTAAGAACGATGACGGATAATGAAGAAGGAAAATTTACTGCCGATACCATACAGGAACAAAAACTGCGTAATCATTATTACAATAAAGATTTTGCAATCCTCTACCGCACCAATGCACAAAGCCGTTCGTTTGAAGAAAGTTTGCGCCGCATGAGTATTCCATATATTATTTATGGTGGCATTAGTTTTTATCAGCGAAAAGAGATAAAGGATTATCTCGCCTATTTAAGAATCATTGCAAACCCGCAAGATGAAGAAGCGCTGAAACGAATAATAAATTATCCGGCAAGAGGTATTGGAAAAACATCTGTTGATAAAGCAATACTAGCCGCTAATGAAAACAATATTTCATTTTGGGAAGTATTGCAACGGGCAAAGGAGTTTGGGTATAAAGCCGGCACACTGGAAAGCATTGAAAATTTTGTGCAGATGATAAAAAGTTTTGCCAGTATGCTTACAAAACAAAATGCGTATGACCTTTCCGTGCATGTAGGTAAACAAACCAGTTTTGTAAAAGAACTTTTTAATGACAAAAGCACTGAAGGTCTTGCACGATATGAAAACATTCAGGAATTACTTAACTCCATTAAAGAATGGATTGAAAGCCCCGATAATGAAGATGGCGAACTGGTAGATAAAAGTTTAGGCAGTTATCTTCAACAAATTACATTACTCACCGATGCAGATGCAAAGGACCCAAATGCTGATTGTGTAAAACTGATGACGATACATGCTGCAAAGGGATTAGAATTTCCGGTTGTATTTGCGGCAGGTTTGGAGGAAATGCTTTTTCCAAATGCACTTAGCATAAATACAAGAGAAGAATTAGAGGAGGAACGAAGATTATTTTATGTTGTGATAACAAGAGCTAAACATAAACTTTGGATTACGTATGCCAATACCCGTTATCGTTTTGGTTCATTAGTACAAAATGAACCCAGCCGTTTTATAGATGAACTACCCGAACAATTTGTTGATAAAAGCTATGCGGGTGGTGCAAAAAATTCTGGTTCATCGTTTGGCAACGGAACTGCTTTTGAAAGAATGCGTGGATGGGGAGGTCAGTCAGGAAATCAGTCGGCGGTCGGCAGTCGGGAGCCTGCGAAAAAAGAAAGGCCATCTTATTTAACTCCAACAACGAGACCACAAACAAAAGAACATACACCATCACCCGATTTTGTGGCCAGCGATACAAGTAATTTACAGCCAGGCCAAAAAGTAGAACACCAGAAATTTGGTTTTGGCGAAGTAATGAAAATGGAAGGAGCAGCACATAATCCAATTGCTACTGTTTTGTTCGAATTGAACGGAGAGAAAAAGATAATGCTGAATTATGCAAAGCTAAGGATTGTGGAATAATTCTTTTTCTTATAAAATAAAAATCATGTTTTCAAAAACCAATTGGTAATTGAAAATAGGATTATTCAAATTTTTCAGCAGGTTTTCTTAATTCTCTTTCGACTTTACTACCGTCCTTCTTTTCATCCGCTTTTCTCTTTCGGTGATGGAGTTGTTTGGCATTCCCATAATTAAGCCGCGGCAGTTTTCGCTTTTGCAATTGCAATGGAAAGGCTCCATACTTTTATCAAGAAACTGTGCATAGTCGAGTGTAAGTTCTTCATTTTTCCGAACGTTGCGTAGTGTTATTACATTTAGTCCATCATACATACTGTTTGCATCACAACTATGGTTTTGCGGTGCCCATTCGCTTGGGTCATTATCCCACATAATGAAAACTTCTTTGCTTATGGGGTAAGCATAGCGGCGGAAATGTTCTTTATCCACTTCGCTCCAGTTTTGTTTTACATGCCGGAGTGTAATAAGGCGCTGCGGTTTCTCTTCTCCATTAAATATTATTTCGCCGGCCGGTATTGCACGGTTGGCATAAATGCCAAAACCGGAAATAGAATTTCCTTTTACTTCATAACATTTTTGTTTGCGCTGATGACGGGCTATGGCTTCTTTAATAATGTGTTTTAAAAATCCAGCCTGGCCAATGCCATCAAATTTTAAAATAAAATCAGCTGAACCCTCCATACCATCACTATAAAATACGGAGCAGGTAAAATTTACTTCCAGGAAATAGATTTCATTTTTATCATTTACCCGAAAATCCATTCTGCCATAACCAACAGCACCAAACCCTAAAAATATTTTTCGGGATGCCGTTTTTAATTTTTCTTCCAGTTCAGCATCATCACAGGGAAAATTGCAATCCGGATGCAGCTCCGAGGTTTTTAATGAATAGGTTTTGAATTCTTTTCCTTTTGGAAATTTATATTCTACCGGTTTAAATGCGGTACACTCTTTTTCATTTTCTGCATTGGCGGCAACAAGAACGGTGTATTCTCTTCCGGCAATATATTCTTCTATCAGCAATGGACTATAATCATTAATGATAGATGCACATTTTTTTAACAGCTCTTCTTTATTGTTCACTAACGATTTTTCGTCCACACCAATACTATCACCAAAATGTGCAGGCTTTACAAACAATGGATATTTTAATCCTTTAATTGCTTTATCCAGTTCATCCGTTGAGCTAATTAAAGCATACGCAGGAATTTTCACGCCTTCGCAGTAGGCTACATATTTCATTAATCGTTTCGGTACATCATACAATTTTGTACCCGGCCCCGTGATTGGGATATTTAATAATTCTGCATTGAAATAAACATCATACCCGGGTGTTTCCCAGTCGGGGTAACCTTCGCAAAGATTTACAAACACATCATAGCCTTTTTTACTTAATTCTTTTAATTGTTTGTAAGTGGTAAGCTTGCTCAGCAATACATGATCCATTTCCGCATCAGGCATTAATGATTGCAGGTTACGAACTGGATCCCAATCCTGATAATCTACTTTACTATGGGTGTAGTCGGGTTGTAATACGCAAATTTTCATATTGTGATTTTGTACGCCTCACCCCTCCTGCGCTAAAGCTTTGGAGGGCAAACCCAACCCCTGTACTTACGCAGAGGGGGATGCGGAGACTCTGTTTATTTGAATGAAATAAAAATTATTGCCATAAATTTTT
>JANPEU010000617.1:0-13471 GCA_031423175.1 Bacteroidota bacterium | reverse complement strand
TGCATTTTTTTTGTAACCAAAATATCTTCTAAGTACATTCTTTGCCCTTTCCAAGTGCTATATCGAATATAATAGAGTGCAAATCCATAGATAATTGGCTCATTATCAGCTGTTTCTTCAGCCACAAAAGCCCACCAGACCGGATTTTGACCAAATCCACTTTCTATAAAATGATCAAGGGAAACTGTTACTTCATCAGGAGCTTTTTCATAGACTGCTAGTTCTTTAATCAACTCCAGTAACCTTGGACAATCTTCTTTAACTGCTCTTCGTATTTTAATTTCCATTTGTTTTTAATTACTGAAAACAATTGATTGATTAGATTATAATGACTGTTAAAGTCCTCCGCCTTCCGGCGGAGATTTAGGGGGCTTTATATCCCGGTCCTTTCACAAACCTTCCCGGCTTAGCTCCTGTATGTTCACCCTCTTTTAATACCTGTACACCATTTACAAAAACATGAATCATACCTTCTGCATATTGATGTGGTTTTTCAAATGTGGCATTGTCTTTTACTTTTGCCGGATCAAAAACTACTATATCTGCATAGTTGCCAACTTTCAATTCACCACGTTTTTGAATTTTTAAATTGGTAGCCGGAAGTTTTGCAAGTTTTCTTACTGCTTCCTGCAAAGAAATTATTTTTTCATCACGACAATATTTACCCAGCACTCTTGCAAAACATCCATAAGCTCTCGGGTGTGCATTTGATTTAAGGAAAATACCTTCATTGGTATAAGAACCTTCATCACTTCCGAAACTAAGCCATGGTATGGCTATTTGTTTCTTCACATTATTTTCATTCATCAAAAAATAGATACACTCTACACGGGTGCTGTCTTTAATGATTAAATCCATTGCAGTTTCTTCCGGACTTTTTCCCATCATTTTTGCAACAGCAGCCAGCGATTTACCCGTATATTTTTTTAAACTGTCCTGTTTAAAACCAACAACTAAAATATTTTCCGGTGTACCTACTCCGTAAAAAAAATTTTCCCATTTATCTGTTTTGGTATTCATTTCTTTTATCAATTGTTTCCGGATAACCGGGTCTTGCAATCTTTCTCTTAACTTTCCAAAACCTCCATCTTGTAAGGTGGGAGGCATTGTAGCTGTCAATCCTGTACCGCCAGCAATATAGGTGTACATATCAGCAGTCACATTCAATCCTTCTGCTCTTGCTCTTTCCACACGTCTTATTACACTATCCATTTTATTCCAGTTATCTTTTCCGGCTGCTTTTAAATGATAAATCTCGGCGTGAATATTTGCTTCTTTCGCAATTGTAATTAATTCTTCAATGGCTTCATGTAGTTTATCTCCTTCGCTGCGCATATGACTGATATATGAACCACCATAAGCTGAAGCAGCTTTACATAATTCAACCAGTTCATTTGTTTTTGCAAAAAATGCAGGCGGATAAATAAGTGATGTGCCAACTCCCATTGCACCTTCTTCCATTGCTTGTTTTACTAATTCCTTCATTGAATCAAGTTCAGCAGAAGTGGGGTCTCGGTTATCTTCTCCAATCACGTTCATCCGGACAGTTGTAGCACCGATAAAAGAAGCCACATTGCAACTCACTCCTTTTTTTTCTAAAAAATTTAAATACTCACCCAAAGTGTTCCATTCAATTTTGTATTTTATATCTCCCTGCGATTCTTGTTGTTGTTTTTTTAATGATGTATTTAAGGGTCCCATACTCCAGCCTTCTCCCATTACTTCAAGCGTTACACCTTGTCTTATATCACCCTGGCTTCTTCCATCTTCAATTAACGATTCGGTTGCCCAACTCAGCATATTGATGAACCCGGGAGCAACAGCATTTCCTTTTGCATCTGTTTCATTTTTGGCTGTAGCTTTTGAAAGATCACCTATGAATGCGATGGTATCATTTTTTATTCCAATATCACCTTTATAGGGTTCTCCGCCATTTCCATCATAGATCATTCCATTGAGGATGATGCTGTCATATTCCTGTTTGTTTGTATTGCATGAAAAAAAGATTGAAGCGAAACATGCAAGAGCTGTAATTTTTTTCATATTTATTTTTTACGTGTTGCTTTAAATGTTCCATTGGGCTGTATAAAACTTGCTGATAAAATTTCCCCTTTTTCATTTTCCTCAAAGAACACACTGTATCCTTTCAATGCTTTCAATTCAAATTTATTTTTATCAATTGGCATTAATTCATATTCCGGCTGGCCTTCAATAAATGCATACAAAGTTTTTTCTCCTTTGGTATAAAATTTTGCAATTACGCCGGGGCCCAGTTCATAGTCACCTTCATATTTTTTCAGATCTGATTTTTTAACTTCTATTGATTCGTTTATTTTTTCAAATACAATGTCTTTGACTCCGGGTTCCAGTTTTGATTCAAGTGAAATAACTTCTCCTTTATTATTGGTATTGAAACGGAATTTAGCAGCTTCTTTGTTTTCTCCTTTCTCTTCATTACTACGAATTCTGAAAACATCATAATGATAATGCTGCAGGTATGAGTCAGTTCTTTTACCAGCTTCGTTATAATCTGCCCAAAGGGTATCTTTTTCAATAAAGAGTTTTACCTGTCCATATCCTTTATTCTCATACACACCGGCGTAATCTTTCATTTCATGTAATGGTTTGGTTCCAGATTTTCTGTTCAAGCTGTCATTATTTGGGCTTGTTTTTGAAATTGAGTCGGCTTTTATTTTATCAGCCAGTTGAGAAGCACCCCATTTGCGGTAAGATAGTTTCAGCATTTTATCCGAAATAAAATTGCGAATGCTGGAACTAACAGTCCCTTGGTTGCTGCAGATAAAAATGCCTATACTGTCAGTCGGATAAAATAGAGTCAAAGTTGAGAAGCCATCAATTCCACCACCATGTTCAACTTTATAATGTCCCCGGTAACTGCTCATGCCCCAGGCCAAACCATAACCACTCATATTTACATCCGGATTTTCCATTGTTGGCATACCACCACCCGTTGCCATCTGCACAGTCATCGCTTCTGATCTGTAACCGGAAGGAATAATTTCTTTTCCATTAAACTTGCCACTATTAATCCAGGTGTTCAGCCAATTGGCCATGTCCTTTGCGCTGCTGTTTACAGAACCAGCCGGGCCCATAGCATCTATATTACGGAAGGGAATAAGTTTTGGTTTATCATTTTCCATTGCATAAGCCAATGAACGGTCTGCTGATTTTTCCATATCAATGACAGATAGGTTCGTATGATTCATACCAAGGGGTTGTAAAATCTTTTCCCGCATATTTTCTTCCCAGCTTTTACCGGTTAGTTTTTCAATAACCATACCCTGCGCCAGGAACATGAAATTA
Organism: Bacteroidota bacterium; assembly: GCA_031423175.1. GTDB lineage: Bacteria > Bacteroidota > Bacteroidia > Chitinophagales > Chitinophagaceae > VBAR01. Next base: position 10,147 of record JANPEU010000617.1, on the reverse strand, counting down.
TTGTACTGGTATTTTAATCTCAGTTCTGCAGTGGGCTCCTGGTATTGTACTCTTGCTAATAATTCACTACGGCCTGCTGTGGAGCCATACCATGAATAATCATGCCGGGGCAAACCAGTCCGGTGGCACATCATATCACGAAGTGTTGCATGGTCATTTGTATATTCATTCATGAATTTTAATTCTGGCAAATATTCACGAACCGGTTTATCCAAATCTACCTTGCCTTCTTTTGCGAGCATTCCGAGAATACTGGCAGTAAATGCTTTTGTACAGGAGCCGATGGCGAATTGAGTATTTTCAGTTACGGGTAATTTTTTTTCATAATCCCGGTAGCCATAGCCGCCGGTATATATTACTTTGTTTTTCTCCACTACTGCAATCGTTACACCGGGGGCATTCCATTCTTTTAAAATGCGCAGGGCAAATGTATCAAGCCCCGCAAGCCTTTTATCCGTTGGAGGCTGTGCAATAAGATTGAGGGAAAAAATAAATGCAATGGCAGGTAAAAAAAATTTTCTCATGGTGCAGTTAGTTTTTATAAAAAAATATAAAACGTAGTTTGAAAAGTGATTTATCAAAATAAAGAAATCTTTCATTGGCAAATTTGCACATTGGCAAATCAGCACATTATCTCAACGCCTGTTCCAAATCATTAATGATGTCCTGTAAATTCTCAATCCCAACATTCATCCTTATCAATCCATCTGTGATTCCATATTTTTCCCGTTCTGCTTTTCCTACTCCGTGATGTGTCATTGATGCAGGATGTGATATTAAAGTGTCAACAGTTCCAAGAGAAACTGTTCTTACACACATTTGCAATTTATTCATAAAATCAATGCCACCCTGCATGCCGCTCTTTAATTCAAAACTAAGCATAGCGCCGGGATGGCGCATTTGTTTCATAGCAACAGCATGATCGGGGTGTGATGCGAGACCCGTATAATTTACTTTAGCAACTGCAGTATGCATTTCAAGATAATTTGCTACCTCCATTGCATTATGACAATGGCGTTCCATTCTTACTTCCAACGTTTTTATTCCTTGTATTAAAAGAAAGGCATCGAAAGGATTTGAATTGCCACCGAGTAAACGATGAACTTTTGTTGCCCATGTTTTCATAAACTCAAGATCTCTCCCCAATAATATTCCACCAATAGCGGTACCATGCCCATTTAAAAATTTTGTAGTGGAATGAACAATAAAATCAACATTGTATTTAAAGGGTTGTTGTAAAAAAGGAGTTGCAAAAGTATTATCACAAGCCACTTTAAGATTATACTTTTTTGCAAGCAATGATAATTCTTCAAGATCCACACATTGAATAGTTGGGTTAGCCGGAGTTTCTAAATAAAGTAATTTGATTTTGGGGTCGGCTTTCATAGCCGCTTCGGCTTTATTCAAATCTCTTAAATCCGTAATCACCGCCTCTACTCCAAAAGATGGTAAAACTTTATGAACAATTTCTTCGGTACCGCCATACAGGGAATAATGAGAAAGAATTTTATCCCCTGCTTTAAGGGTTGATAAAAACAAAGTGGAAATTGCTGCCATGCCCGATGAATGTAAAATTCCTTTTACTTCCAGAGGTCCGCCATTTTCATTTTTCAATCCAAAACTTTCTAAGGCTGCAATTTTATTTTCAGCTTCAGTAAACGTTGGATTGCCCCAACGGCTGTAGATATAACCATCTTCTTGCCCGGTAAAGCGTCGCATACCTTGCTCTGCTGTATCATATACATAAGTACTGCTTGCATAAATAGGGGTTTGATGTGCATACCGGGGGTCTTGTTCATGTCCGCCATGAATAGCAAGTGAGCTGAAGCCTGTAAGCGGACGGGGAAAACTTTTATCCATTTTAAAATTTTTGATGCCGAATTTTATCGGGTGTTAAAAAAACAGAACCAAAAGTAAATGATTTCAACATTACCAACACAACACAACAAACAACCGCATATGCGGAACAATGCAATGAAAGAACTATTAATGCAGTTTGCAACGTATCATATCTGGGCAAATCAAAAACTACTGGATGTAATTAATGCGTTGCCAGAAGAAAAACAAAAAGCTGAAGTGCCCAGCAGTTTTAAAAGTTTATACGCAACGGTACTGCACATGTGGGATGCAGAAAGTATCTGGTGGCAGCGGATGAAAATGCAGGAACGGATTATTGTACCCTCAGAAAATTTTAATGGAACGATGCAGGATATATCGAATGGATTGATGGCGCAATCCCTTCAATGGAAAGACTGGGTGGCCAATGCAAGTGATTTATCTTTGGATCATGTTTTTCAATATTATAATAATAAGAAAGAACATTTTAAAATGCCTGTTTATCAAATGTTGCATCATGTATTTAATCATGGCACATACCACCGCGGGCAATTAGTAAATATGCTTCGCCAGTTAAGCATTGAAAAAATACCGCAGACCGATTTTATTGTTTGGAGCAGAAAGAAATAGAGGCAAATATGAAAAATGATTTGACTATTCACGTCTATTACCAGATTTGTTCGCAGCAACTCTAAATCAAAAAATACTGTTTTTTATTAATTGGGTAAACCAACTATCCCTCCATTGAGGGGTTTTGCATTTTAGAAATCCTTTCTAAATTTATTATCTGTGAAAATAGATTTAAATACATTTAAATTTATACAAAGAAAGACAGCCGCATTATTATATAGAGTAAAATTATAATATCCGAAAGTTGCCGGTAAAGTTGATGAAATTATAACCAATGAAAAAACAGTTGTCATTAGCTGCATTTGTTTCAGTAAGGTTTATTTACTGCGCCACATTCATAATTACTTTTTCCTTTTACACACAGGCACAGGAAATGTCTATGAGGGTATACACTGTAAAAGACGGGTTGCCTTCTACCAATGTCATCGGAACTTTCCAGGATAAATTAGGTTATTTATGGGTAAGTACTGCCGAAGGATCCTGCCGCTTTGATGGAAAATCTTTTAGTACGGATGGGTTGTCTGATGGCAGATCAGCTGTGCTATTTGTGGATAGCTATTTTAGATATTGGTCTTTTTCAAGCCAGGGGATATTTGAGTATAGGAAAAACAAACTTATCAGCTATTCAAACCCGGACTCAGGACGTATACGATGGAGCTTTGGGATTATTGAAACAAAAGAAGGCCTCATATGGTCATTAACTAATGCAGGTGTATACCAGTTGGATGCTGATAAATGGATAAAAATTAAATTCTACCCGGGTTACGACGACCACCCCTGTAGGAATATAGTTGAAACAAAGGATGGATTATATATTAATTATGGCGATCTGCTGGTATTGAGAAAACCAGGCGGTGCTTACAAAATCATAGGGTCATCCAAAGATCCCGGTTATTATTATAATGGCTTATCAGTATCTGCGGGTCAAATTTTTATCTCCACATTGGATGGAATATATGAGATCATCAATGAGCAATTAGTGAAATTGCCCGGGCCATTAGGCCGGTTAAAGGGTTTGTATTTTTATTACCGAGACAGTAAAAAAAGATTCTGGATTGGAAGTTTCCCAATGGGATTGTATTTGGTATCCCAGGGGGATACGACAAATTTTATTTCTGTGAACAAGGCCATGACTGGTCCCTTTATAAATGGTTTCAGTGAAGATACCCAAGGAAATATTTGGGTGTCAACAGCAAACGGGCTAATAAAAATTTATGGAGGGGGGGTAAAAATTTTTGATCTTCCATCAATCATCGGAAATACGCTTCTTTTTAATGTATTCCAGCCTCCAACCGGCCCGCTCCTTATCAATAATGGAAGTCTTATTCTAAAAACTTTTGAAAATGGAGTTTTTCAAAACAAAAAGCTATATAATAAAGGCAGCTCCCCTCTTCCAGGCAACAATGAATTAATCATTGACAATTATGCACTTGACAATAAGGGCCGCTACTGGTATTACATAAGAGGTTTTGCTTTGGCTATGCAGGATGGTGATAATGTGTATGAACAAAGTAAGCAACTGGCTCATTTAGGCGACGAGGCATTTGATGTACTATGGGATACTTATCGGAAAAAAATAATTGTAGCAGTACGAACACAAAAATTTCCCTGCCAGTTTAATGATACTTCTTACAGTGTTCTTCCTGTAGTTAATAATTTAGAAATAAAAGGAGAATTTATAAGGCGATTACATCAAACTGCAAACGGTACCATTTTATTTGCAACTGACCGTGGCGTAATATATTCCATAGATAAAAATAACATCTGTAAACAGCAGCTAAATGAATTTGGTACGCATGGTAGGGCCAGTTGGTTTTTTAATGACCCGTCAGGAGATGTGTGGATCATATATAATGGCAGGGGGCTACGTCGTTATACCTGGCAAAAAGACTCCCTGGTTTTTAAAGAACAACTTACTAAAGCTAATGGCTTATCCACAGATAATGTAGCCTCAATGTGTTTTGATAACAAGAACAACCTATGGGTTTGTAACAATTCAACTGTAGTCGTATTTTCCAAAAAAAATGATGGTTCAATTGATCAATCTTACAAAATAATTGGTTTTTTTAATTCCGAAGACTTGCAAATACATGGTCTTGCAGATGCCCGAATGACCAAAGACACAAAAGGAAATATTTGGTATTTCTCCAGTCAGAATTTAATTTGTTTTTACCCGGATAAAATAAATTATAAATCGCCTGTCCCTACGATGCAAATTGAAAATGTAGAACTAAACTTCCGGCAAACCAATTGGGCCGATTACGCAGATTCATTCTCGGGCATTTTTCAATTGCCTTACAATCTCAAACTTCACCACAATAATAACACAATTGGTATTTACTTTAAAGGCATATCCTCCTCGGGAACGGATGAAATCAAATATTCATACCAGCTTGAGGGATTACAGGATTGGTGGAGTGACCCCACTTCTAATGATTTTGTTTCTTATGTTAAGCTCTCTCCCGGAAAATATGATTTTAAAGTAAAAGCAAAATTGCCCAATACCACCTGGAGCGAACCTGCAGTTTTTTCATTCGAAATTAAAAAAGCATTCTGGCAAGCCTGGTGGTTTTATTTTTTAATTGGATTAAGTTTAGCAGCCGGTGTTTATATATTATTCCGCTACAGGCTTAGGCAAAAAATAAAGTTATTTGAAATGCGCAACCGCATCAGCCAGGATCTGCATGATGAAATAGGAGCTTCAATGAGCGGCATTAATCTGCTTGGACAAATGGCGGCTGAGAAATTAGAGCAGAACAAACCAGAGGAAGCATCTGCATATTTATTTAAAGTAAAAAATTACACGCAGGATGTAATTGAAAAGTTGGGTGATATGGTCTGGATATTTAATCCACAAAATGACAGCATTGAAAAATTATTGCAGCGGTTGAAATCTTTTACCATTCCGGTGGCGTTGTCAAAAAATATTAAGGTTCATTTTGAAACGGATAAAACAAGTGATGCAATAAATTTAACCATCCGGCAACGCAAGGCCATTTACCTTATCAGTAAAGAAGCCATAAACAACAGTTTTAAATATGCAGCATGCAGCAATATTTATTACAGTCTTACTACCAAAGGTTCTAAATGGGCGTTACGGATAAATGATGATGGTAAAGGTTTTAGTATAACAGAAAATAATAACGGTAACGGTTTAAAAAATATGCAGGCAAGAGCCGATGAAATTGGTGCAAAATTTAATATTCAATCTCAAATGGGCGCAGGAACCACTATAACATTAGAATTGTAAATACCCCCATTTGAGGGCCCAAAACAACAATATATCAATCTACATTTGTAACATGGATGGCAATAAAGAAATAAGGATAGCCATTTTTGAAGATAATCCCATTATGATGGATGCTTACCGTTCTATTCTTAACGGTTCACCCGGTTATAAGTGTACGGGAAGTTTTTCCAGTTGTAATAATTGGAAACATGATATTGAAAAAAGTAATCCGGATGTGGTGCTGATGGATATTGAAATGACGGGCATTAATGGAATAAAAGCAACCGGACTTATTAAAAAAGAATTCCCAGGCGTAAAAATATTAATACAAACTGTTTTTGAAGACGATACAAAAATATTTGAAGCCCTTTGCGCAGGCGCCAATGGTTATATTCTGAAAAATACATCCCCCGTAAAAATGCTGGAAGCCGTCTCTGATGTTCAGAATGGAGGCGTAGCATTTAATCCTAATGTCGCTGCTAAAGTGGCTACACTCTTTCAACAATTCATTGCTCCATTGGCAACTATAAATAATTATCAACTCACCAACAGGGAAAAAGAAATCCTGCAATTGCTTACTGAAGGCATGCCCATGCCACGAATTGCTGAAAAAATATTTCTCAGTTATCATACCGTAAGGGATCATGTAAAAAACATTTATCAAAAACTGCATGTGGCATCTGCTACTGAAGCTGTATCCAAAGCGCTGAAAGAAAAATTAGTGTAGTATTTCTCCATTCAATATTCGATTTCCTAAATACCCTCAATTGAGGCGTTGCCGTGCTATGTAGCTAAGGTTAGCTTTAACGTGTTTAATAATTTATTCACTCAAAAAATTATCATCATGAAATCATTAACCAAACCTTCATCCAAAAATTGGATACCGCTTGCAGTCATTACAATTTTTATTTTTTCTGCTTGCCAGAAACAAATTGATCAATCCCAACAGCAAGAGGAAATTTCTTCTGTTGCTAAAAGTGTCAACGCCGAAACACCACCATTCAACATAGAAGTCATCCTTCGCGGCGAAGGCAATAGATTCGGGCATGTTAAATTTCGCCAGGATAACGATCCGGAAAAAATTATAAACCTTGATACATGGGTACGGGATCTTGAACCCAATCATGAATACCGGCTTCAACGGGCGGTGGACCCAATTAATGTTGTAGATGGCAACTGTACAAGTACAAGCTGGCTCACACTTGGTTATGGTCTTACCCCGCATTCTATTCTTACTAATGGAAGCGGTACCGCTAACGAAGCATTATGGCGCAGTGTTGCAGCAGTAGCTTCAGGTTCTGCATTCGATATCCACTTTCGTGTAGTTGACGCAAGCAATATGAATGTTGTACTTACCAGCGACTGCTACAAATATGTGGTCAGGTAATAATAACCAAAATTAAAAAATAGTGCAAGTCGCAGTGAAATTTTGTTCAGTATCGAATTCACATTTATAAAGATCAGATCAGGAAAACCTGAAACGATCAGCCACAAACATTTAATCACAATCCTTTCACGCAAAAAATTTATCATCATGAAATCATTAACCAAACCTTCATCCGGAAAGTGGATACTGCTTACCGTCATTTCACTTTTTGTTTTTTCTTCCTGTAAGAAACAAATTGATCAACCAGCTAAACAGCAAGAAATTGTTGCAAAAGCAAACAGCAATATTCATGGTCATTTAAAACAAACCAAGACCTATTCATCCGAAGTGGCTTTTAAATGGATTGATATGCAGTTACGGTTGTTCCGTACCAATGCTACTCCAATCGGAGGTTTGCCACCACAACGTTATTATGGATATAGTGCAATTGCATTATATGAATCAGTTGTACCAGGCATGCCCGCTTATCAAACCTTATCGGGCCAATTAACTGATATGCCTGCTATGCCGCAAACACTTCCGGGATATGCTTATCATTGGCCTTCTTGTGGCAATGCTGCCCTGGCTGCAATGACCCGTAATTTTTTTCCAAATACTTCTACTGCTAATAAAGCATCAATTGATTCATTGGAAAATGCATTGAACAGCGTTTATCAAACTGACATAACTGTCGAAGAGTTTCAACGCTCCGTGAATTTTGGTAAAACAATAGCTCAATTGATTTTTGACTGGTCAAAAACAGATGGTGCTTCCGTTGCAAATACACCTTATACACCTCCGGTTGGTGCAGGCTTATGGGTTCGCACGCCTCCTGCACTTGCAGCAGCTTTCGGACCTTATTGGGGAAATAACCGGCTTATGGTTGCTGGTAGTTTAAATGGAAGTACTCCTCCACCACCGCCATCTTATTCAACCAATCCCTCTTCGGATTATTATCAAATGGTAAAAGAAGTTTATGATATTTCTCAAACACTGATACCGGAACAAACAGCGACAGCATTATACTACCGGGATAATCCAGGTTTTGGCGGAGGTCATTATCTTTCAATTTTAAGGCAGGTATTACAGCAGGAACAACCCCAATTGGATTTTACTGCAATAGCTTTTGCCAAAGCAAGCATTGCCATTATTGAAGCTGGTATTGGTTGCTGGAAAGCAAAATATACCTATAATTTAGAGCGGCCCATTACTTATATTCGGAACATTTTGGGATACAACACATGGAATGCTTTGTTTGGTACTCCTAATTTTCCCGAATATCCTTCAGGTCATTCAACCATAGGAGGCGCTATTGCTGAAACATTGACTGGGTTGTTTGGAGATAACTATCAATTAACGAATCATAGTTACGATTACCTGGGAATGGCTCCCCGCACCTACACTTCATTTTATCAAATGGCGCAGGAAATTGGTGATTCAAGAGTGTATGGAGGTATTCACTACCGTATTGCCTGTACAGAAGGAAATAAGCAGGGAAGAAAAATTGCACAGAATATAATTAATAAACTGAAGTTTTTGAAATAACAAATCATTACAGGTGTCAAAATCTTAAAAAGTTCTGACACCTGTTAAAAAACTACAATCATGAAACAGATATTAAAACCCGCCGCTTATGTTTTGTTGATAGCAGTTACAGCATTTGCATCCTGCAAAAAAATGGAGAAGGTCAGTTCACCTACTCCTCCCAATCAACCTCCGATTGCCAACGCAGGAAGTGATCAAATAATTACTTTACCAATAGCTAGTGCATTGCTGAATGGCAATCTTTCTTTAGATCCGGATGGAACTATTATATCATACCAATGGTCAAAAATATCTGGGCCCTCTTCTTTTACTATAATTAATACACAGTTAGTACAAACAAAAGTTGATCATTTAGTGCAAGGTGTGTATCAGTTCGAATTGAAAGTAACTGATAAGGGGGGTGTGACTGCAAAAGATACAGTACAAACTACTGTGATTGTTCCACCCAATCAACCTCCTGTTGCTAATGCAGGACCAGATCAAATAAAGGTTTTACCGGCCGGCAATGTAAAGCTTGATGGGTCTAACTCCCATGATTATTCTCCTGGTAATATTGTTTCCTACTCATGGACAAAAATTGATGGCCCTGGCCAAGTTACGATTGCTAATCCAAATCTTGCAGTGATTGCACTAACAGGTTTTGTGGAAGGTGCCCACAGCTTCAGATTACAGGTAACTGATAACGATGGTGCTACTGATGCCGATACAGTGAACGTAAAATTCATCAGGAATACTTTAAGCGGACAGGAGTTTATTGAGAAGACTACATGGCAATCGTGTATTTTCTGCGACGATGGGTACCTTATAATAGATTCAAGACCTGATCTTTTTTTCGATCCCGACATTCCTGTAGAAATCTCAATTCTTTCAGATACCTCTTCCGTTTGGGTTAATGTGCCACGGTTTGCAACTCCTTTACCTGCAAATAATCACTTTTATTATGTTATTCGCGACGGAATATTATTGATACAGGCTGACAATGGTAAACTAATTGGCAAACAGGGGACTGTAAAAGCTAAGTTTTTGTAAACACTTATTATAAAAAAAATAATAATGAAACCGGTATTAAAACTTGCCGCTTATGTTTTGCTCGCTGGAGTGTTAGTTCATCTCTCCTGCAAAAAAGAATATTCATGTGAAAGCTGTTCAGAAAAAAATAAACCACCAATAGCAAATGCGGGGCCTGACCAGGTAATCACTTTACCAACCGATAGTGTTTCATTGAATGGCAGTTCATCCAATGACCCGGATGGGAAGATAAGTGAATGGCTCTGGACAAAAATTTCGGGCCCTGCTTCTTTTACTATTATTAATCCAACTGATTCAACAACGAAGGTTAAAACTCTTGTTACAGGTACTTATCTGTTTGAACTAAAAGTAACAGATAATGGGGGACTGTCTGCAAAAGATACGATGCGTATAATAGTTGATGCAGTAGCAACAAACAATCATCCGCCCATTGCTAATGCAGGGTTAGATACAACTATTACTTTACCGTCAAATACAATCAATTTAGATGGTAGCAGATCAACTGATCCTGA
>JANPEU010000616.1:0-2159 GCA_031423175.1 Bacteroidota bacterium | reverse complement strand
TACCAGGTATCCGTTCTTCTTACGGCAGTTACAATCGCCATTTTAATTAAATTAAAAATGCCGATAATGATTGTTTCTATACAGTACACCAAAAAAATTTCTTCGGCACTCCAGCCTTCAAATAATACTCCATACACGGGTATAAGATTGGCAGCAATGATGAAATAATCAGATCGGGTTAGTTTATTCTTTAGTATATCGCGGAACGATGCTGCCATAAATGATTTATTTTCGCTTTCTCTATTCCCCTTTTAAGGATAGTGGCAAGATATGGCAAAAATCAGTTTGGTAATACATGGCGGTGCCGGAACAATTTTGAAAGAAAATATGACGCCTGAGTTGGAAGCCACCTATAAAGTAGCATTGCAATCAGCATTAGATAGTGGTTATTCTGTTTTAGAAAAAAACGGTTCGGCAATGGATGCAGTAAAAGCTGCTGTGGTTTCGTTGGAAGATTGTATCTTATTTAATGCAGGTTGTGGTTCCGTATTTACAAATAAAGGCACTCATGAAATGGATGCATCTATTATGAATGGAAAAACATTACAAGCAGGTGCAGTAGCTGGAGTTAAAAATATCCGTAACCCTGTTTTACTGGCTGAATGTATTATTAAAAACAGTGAACATGTTTTTTTATGTGGCGATGGTGCAGAAGAATTTGCCAGAATTCATCAGATTCAAACAGAACCCGATGATTATTTTTTCAGTAAGTTCAGGTACGATCAATGGCAACAGGTAAAGGACACGGAGATATCAGAATTGGATCATAATATTCAAATTGAAAAAAAATTTGGTACCGTTGGTGCAGCTGCTTGTGATGCGCATGGGGATATTGCTGCAGCTACAAGCACGGGTGGCATGACCAATAAAAAATTCGGAAGGGCAGGTGATACTCCAATCATTGGCAGTGGCACGTATGCAAATAATAAAACCTGTGCTATCAGTTGTACGGGACATGGCGAACCCTTTATTCAGGTAGTGGCTGCCTATGATGTAAGTTGTTTGATGGAGTATAAAGGATTTTCATTACAGCAGGCAATGGAAGAAGTAACGATGAAAAAATTAGTTGCTATTAATGGTGAAGGCGGAATGATAGGAGTGGATGCAAAAGGAAATATGGCAATGGTTTTTAATAGTGAAGGAATGTATCGGGGAGTGAAGAGTAGTGATGGGGTGAATGAGGTTGCTATTTATAAATAAGTTTTCTTTTGACTTCGATATTTCTGCTATTCGTACTGTTGGTGAGAAGAAAACACCAACAGCGGTGTAAGTATTCATTTTATTTACAGACTCTGACCCGGGCTGAGGCTTAGAAGTCTAAAGGATACTCACCATGGAAGATGAACTCCCTATTATTCATTACTTAGTAATTTTCCGTTACTTATTTAATTATTGTTAAAGAAAATTACAAAATATCCGTATTTCGGTTACATGGCATGGTTATAGTCTGTTTGGATAAAAACAAACTATATGAAATTAAGGAATCAATTATTTATTTTATCTCTTGCTGTAGCAGGATTATTTTCTGCTTGTAAAAAAGATAACAGTAATTCTACTCTGCAGGTAATGTTAACCGATAATCCTGCCGCTTACCAGGAAGTAAATATTAACCTGGTTGGGGTTAGTGTAAAACTTTCAAAAGACACTGCAAGTTGGGTTGAACTGCAACCCGTACCTGGTGTTTATAATTTACTTGGTCTTCAGAATGGTGTGGATACACTTATTGGATCACTTACATTACCCACCGAAATTGTAAAAGAAATCCGGTTGGTTTTAGGAACAAACAATACGATTAAAGTAAACAATATTACGTACCCGTTAACAATTCCAAGCGGTGCTGAATCTGGATTAAAAATTAAAGTAAGTAAAAAACTGGAAGCTACTTTAGAAACGTTGATTATTGATTTTGATGCAGCTCTTTCCATCCGTGAAGATGGACCCGGCGATTATAAATTGTTACCGGTAATAAAAATAAAATCTTAAGCTGGATAGGGTTCATAAAAGGGTGTCTTGGTTGAATTGAGACACCCTTTTTGTATTTACAGGTTTTACACTTTGGCACTGTACTAAGCTTGATGCCGGGTTCGTGCCTGCCTGCCGGTAGGCAGGTCTTTACGAACCCGAATATGATTTATTGAATAGTTGCGTGAGACACGCAA
>JANPEU010000615.1:0-2297 GCA_031423175.1 Bacteroidota bacterium | reverse complement strand
GTGTGGGGCAGAGCGAAATTGAAATTGCAGGCATGGCGGATGTAACCGTTGTCGTTGTGGTTCCCGAAGCCGGCGATGAAATACAAACGATGAAAGCCGGGTTAATGGAAATAGCAGATGTGTTTGTGGTAAATAAAGCTGACAGGCCCGATGCAGATTTATTTGTAAAAAACCTGATGCAGATGCTGGCGCCAACATTCAGCAAACATTATAATGAAGTACCAATTGTAAAAACAATTGCTTCACAAAAGTCAGGCGTAAAGGAATTATTGGATATACTATTGCATCAGTTGCAAAAAGCCCATGTTACAGACAAAAAATTCTGGCTGTTGGCAGAAAAAGCATATTGGCTTATTCAACAAAATAAAATGAAAGGCATATCAAAAGATGATCTGATGAAAAAAATTGAAGCAGATTATCAACTAAATAAAACGTTTAATCTTTATCAGTTTGTAAAACAATATTAATTTTTTTAAAATGGATTTAATTCCGAATGACAATTTTCCTAGAATAACTAAATGCGAACCAATAGGCATAACCGTAGAACCGGGCAAAGTTTATTCCTGGTGTACCTGCGGCCTTACGTTAAAAACTCCTTTCTGTGACAGCAGTCATAAACAAATTGAAGGCTTACCCTACAGAAGTATTAAAGTACAGTTTGATAAAGCAGAAGAAATCTGGTTTTGTCAGTGTAAGCATACCAAGACTCCGCCTTTTTGTGACAGCACACATAGAAGTGTAAGCCACTTAATTCCTAAAGAGGATTTAACGGAATTGAATTGAAATGGACTTCAATTATTTGAATGAATATTCTATACCCCCTTTAGGGGATGGGGGCATCCCCATCACACCCAATCGGTGCACCGGGTGGAATAGCTTTGTGAAGTGTTGGTTTTGCATCTTGTGGTTTAGTCATTCTTTCTAATGCAAATAACAGATGGCCTTTATAAGTTTCATCCGTTGAAGTTTTGGTTTGTACTTCTATAAAAGCTTTTAAAACTTTCAATGCTTTTTGTAAAACTGATTTTACAGCAAAAGAATTATTATCATTTACACTTGCTGAAAGTAGATAAGTAAGCAATACCTGCTCTGTCTGTAACTGAATTAACTTTCCCATTCCACTCAACTTAGTTGCTTTCCATGTTTTTGCAATTATAGTATTAATCATTTCTGCAACACCTAATCCATTATTCACTGCTTCATACTGCACCATTCTGTTTAGTCTTTCTGAGTTGAATAAAAAAGATAAAGGAAGATCAGCTGCTGTTTCAGCTGGTGATAAAGCGTCAAATGCAAGACCGGTTCTTTTCTTAAATAACTCCCGGGTAAAATCGTATCCCGAAGGCCTTGGCGGAATTAATTGTGCAATACGATCCGGGATTAGTAAAAATTTCGGATCTATACAATCCATTACGGCATTCAATGCCCTTCTTTGTTCGTCTTTTGTTAATGCTTTAGTGATGATTTGCCCGTCGCCCCTCGTTGCATACGTATAATACATGCCCCCAACTAATTTGGTTGCTGCTTCTACCTGGTAGCGATGATAAAAATAAACTGGCACTAAAACATCTTCCAGCATAGCCATCGGCATTCCGGGGCGTATATTTTTTTCACCAAAACCGGATAATGCTTTTGCCCGCACTTTCATTACATCTTTTAATTCAGTTACTGCATCATTCCCATTATCCCAAAGATGTGCTTGCGGATGCAAACCACCTGCAGCCCTTGCATCCTGGTCAGAAATAAACTGCAACCCTTTTTTTTCTGCATCAGATAAAATTTTTTTTAACGATACTGCTTCATTTATACCCGGAGAAAAATCCTGGTAGCCGAATACAATGGCAACTTCATCCCACTCTCCAATTTTATTATCATACGCATTGCTAAGATCAATTTCGCCTCTAGCATTTAGTTTAACAGTTGGGTGCGGATAATCCATTACACTTGCACGGTTGCTTACACTGGCAGCATAATTATGCATCAGGCCGATTGTGTGTCCCACTTCATGTGCGGATAATTGTTTTAATCTTTCCAATGCCATCTTCAGCATCTTATCGCCCCCATCCCCTAAAGGGGAGTTGTTTTCGTAGGGAGCTATTAAGCCTGCAGCAATTAAATAATCCTGGCGTACACGTAATGAACCCAATGAAACTTGTCCTTTTATTATTTCACCAGTTCGTGGATCAGTTACAGAAGTACCATAACTCCACCCTCTTGTACTGCGATGTACCCAGTTAATCATATTATAACGAATGTCCATTGGGTCTGCATCTTCCGGTAAAACTTTTACTTGAAAA
>JANPEU010000614.1:0-3328 GCA_031423175.1 Bacteroidota bacterium | reverse complement strand
AAATATAAAAACCGCGAAGTGCTGTGGCTTCCGCTCCAGCCTATAACAAGTTTTTTATTATTATCGTATTTATTTACCGGTTGGTATGTCTCTGAGTTGATAGTAGAAGATATGTCTGTTGTGTTGCTGTTATATTTTTTTACAAATTCATCGAGAAAAGGTGTGCAAGTAATAACATGATTGGCATGACGAATAAGATAGAGCGGTTTTGTTTTCCCTTTTAATAATTTTAAAAGCCCTTTTTCGTAACTGATATAGATAAGATCATCAATATCATAAATAACTTTCTTAGCCAGTTTTCTCACAAGCCATTCAAAGATTGGAGGGCCGAAAGGAGTAACCCAAAGATGAATATATACTACATCATATTTTGGAACAGAAAACAGGATTCCTATACGCTGCAAATAACTGGAAATGGAATAAAATGCTTTTTTAAAATAATTTCCTTTCTTATAAATTATATCCCAGAAACTATTACTTACAAATGCAGCTTTATCAACCCGGTATCCTTCCTTCTCAAAATAGGAATAGTATTGTTCAAATTTTAACCGCTGGCTCGGGGCTTTATTGTATGGATAGGGAGTTAAAAAAAGTATCTTCATGGGTTCAGGCATTCTGACCAAAGCATTTCAACAATTCTTCTTTTGTAAAATTTATTTTAGCAATATTCAAATGAGCAGGATCAAACCTGTCTTCAATTATTTCATTATTTAAAAAACTGGCCAGTGGTTTTTCAATTGCTTTTTGCTCATCGTTGGTCAGCGTTTTCTTTAAGTTTTCCAGGAAATTTTTATCGCTGAATCCTGTTTTATATAAAACATAAAATACATGATGCACAAAATTTTCATGGCTTCCCACGGGGTACATCACTCTTTCTTTCATAGCCCTGAGTGACGCACCATCGGGATAAAAATCAAAGTAGTCCACCACATTTACGCCAACCGATTTGGCAATCCCCAATTTCTTCAGCACACTAATAATCATTTTTTTATTTGCCTGCATTATTTTTGATCTGCGCAATGAAGCAATGATGCCATCTTTTTTATCGTAACTCCACAATGCATACGTAATAGCAAAATCAGTTGGGTAAAAAACAACATGCGGCGTATTGTTATCAATAAACTCAATATTGTACTGCGGGTTTTTATAAATTTTCCCAATCTGCATATTGGCTATCCCTTTTTCCCTGTCCAATTCATAGCCTTGTTTAAATATTACGGATTCATATCCCTCACCCAACGGAGCAACAGATGTAAGTAATAACCGGCCGTGATGGTGAACACTTTGATGCGTAATATTTGTTGCCCGATCGGGCAATGGCACCCAGCAATGTGCTACAATAGAAAAATCTTTGCCGTTAAAAATATCTAATGCGATTACCGGGTTTATTCTTTTCTGCGAAAAAAAACCTGGCTTCGAAAGGTTCTGCCGGATAATTTCAAAAAGAATTTCTTTATCTTTTGCCATCTCCACCATTTTCTCTCTGATGATCTGGTGGGCAGTGCGGTAATTGTTATTCTTAAATGCAGTTTTAAAAAATCGGATGTACGATTGAAGATTATTTTCCATGATCAATTAAATTATTGTAAGAAGATAATTTTTCCTGATGAATGATGATATAGTTAGCCTCGATAAACTCTTTATCCCAGGCACATAGTTTCTTTATTGTTTCATCATACACAAACGTCTTATACCCCATTGAAGAAATATATTCTTTCATTTGCCCGTCTGTAAGGTTAAAGCCTTTTAGGAAAAAAGGATTTATCTCCAGCAAAATTACGGGCTTAAACTTTTGCACAAGGTTTTTCATTCCTTTCAGCGCAAAATATTCTGCCCCTTCAATATCAATTTTTATAAAGCTGATATTATTGTAATTGTCAGACAACGTATCTAATGCCACAACTTCGCAATCTATTACTTCCGTTTTATGATAGTTGGCATGTATTTCTTTCCCCTCCCCTTCATCATTTCTATCGCCAAAGTGAGCCTGGCCTGCGCTGATAGCGCCAAAATCCATAATGGGTACATTGAATTTATGGGTTTCATTTTTTTCACCCACGCCGTTCTGGTATAAAGTTACATTGTTGAGTTTGTAATGATTCACCACCATTTTACATACTTTAAATGTAAATGGAATGGGTTCGAACGCATAAACCTTACTTCCCAGTTGCGCCATCCGCACGGTAAAATATGCGTAGTTAGCCCCTATATCTATTGCTTCGGTGTTTTTATTTATAAAGTACGGCAATAATTCCATTTCTTTTTCTTCTACAAGTTTCATTTCAATATCCCGCACCTTGGCTTTGTACTGAAACCAGGGATAAAGTGAATTGCCAAAGAGTTTAAAAAGAATTGGTTTAAGAAATTTTCGGATAGGCGAATGAACAGAAGCCATTGTGTTTATTGATTATTGTTTAAAAAATATTTCGTTATACATTTTTTTATACAGCATAATCCCATTTTCGAGACTGTAAATATGCTGAATCGCATTCCTTACTTCCATTGGTTTTAATTGAAGTAAATCTTCAAGCGATGAAACGATTTTTTGATAATCACTTTCATTGAAATTATCAATTACAATTCCACCGTTTGCATTTTCGATTATTGGCTTTACATCGCCTACTCCTGAATTGCTGATTACGGGTATTCCCATAGCAAGCACTTCGCCGAGTTTGGTGGGCGAACTGGATATTTTTGAATAAACAGGTTTGATAAACGAAACACTGATATCTGAAGCTTTAATAAAATCTGGCACCTGCTGCCTTGATGCTTCTGTTATGATTATATCTTTTTCATTCAACTTCATTTCCTTTGCCTTAGACAAAATCATTGCCGGGTTGGAATGCGTAACAAATAAAAAAAGTGCATCAGGGTATTTATATTTTATATGCCGGAACAATAAAAGCATTTCATCGAGCATATACCATGCACCCACCGAACCCAGATAGCTTAAAACCAATCTTTCATTTTCTATACCGAGCAGTGAGCGGCTTTGCTTTCTTTGTTCTGCTGTTACCACCGAAAAAAGATCCATATCGGCACAACAGGGAATAACCTGCAGCGGAATTTTTGCATTGTAACTTTTCCAGTTCATTATTTCTTTTTTTCCCGCTTCTGTCAAAGAAATAATGCAATCTGCTTCGCTAATAAATTGTGTTTCCTTTTTTTTGTAATACTGATACACCTTTCTGAATAAAAAACTTTTCTGATTCCATGCACCGCCATCTTTTTTTTCATCAGCCCAAAAACCCCGCATATCGAAGAAAAATTTTACCCCGCATTTTCTTTTTAATACCAGCCCTATATCTGCAGTTAAATAACCCCTGCA
>JANPEU010000613.1:0-12797 GCA_031423175.1 Bacteroidota bacterium | reverse complement strand
GTCAATGCCGCAATATCCGTTGAGATTATTTCTTTAAGGCCTGGCCGTTGCACTTTCACTGCTACGTGACGTCCGTCGTGCATGGTTGCTTCATGCACCTGAGCGATGGTGGCAGCGGCTATCGGCTTTTCAGTGAATGATAAAAATAATTTGGACAACGGGGTGCCCAGCTCGGCCTTAACTGTTGAACGTACTACGCTAATGCCCATCGCCGGCAGGTCATCGTGCAGCAGCTCCAACTCTTTGATATAATCAGCCGGCAGCAGATCCCTCCGCATTGCAAGCACTTGTCCGAATTTGAGAAATACCAATCCCAGTTCCTCGAAAGCTTCCCTTACTTCTTTTGGCGGCGGCAAATTTTTCTTGCCTAACAAGCTACGCAGGAACTTATGCCGGGCAAACACTCGCAGGATTTGCAATAGTCTCGGTGCCGCTTTGCGCAGACTGATTTTTTCCGTGTCGTTGATCATTGCTTGTATTCTCTTTGTGTAATATTAGTATTAACAATACTTCTCTTTTAATAGATGCATTTTCATTTACTCTATGCTTACCCAACTTTAAAAGACAAATTTTTTATGCCGCTGTTCACTTTCTTTTCCTGGACCGGCTAAACAACACTCCTATTACCACAACAAGGACAAGTATGAGACCCCACCAACCCATATGTATTCCCCAGTAATTATAATCACCATTATTGTTCATCATAGTTTTTAATTTTTGAAAATGATTTAATGCAATTATTTTTTCATTCCGTTCATATTCATATCCTTTTTTTCACCCTTCATTTTTTCCATCATATCCATCATTTCCTTGTTCCCCATCATCGCTTTACACATTCCTGCCATCATTGTTGTATCATTCTTACATGCTTCCATCATATTCATCATCATACTGTGCATCATAGCTGGATTATCTTTCATCATATTCATCATCGAACTATTATCTCCCATCATCATTGTTTGATGTTGATGCATCATCATTTTACCATTTTGGCTGTTCATCATGGCTCCCATCATTTCTTTTGCCATTGTACTATCGTCAGCAATTTTGTTCATCATTTCCATTCTTGTTTCCATTTTGGAAAGCGTTTGATTTACATCTGCACCGGATTGACAGGATGCAAATAATGTAATTAATGCAATCAGCAAGCTGAGTTTTTGTAATGATTTCATGATTTTTTTTGATTTAAATGTGAAGGATATTTCACCTTGCAAAGGTGAGCAACTGAAAAACTTCAGGTATTACATAACTTTTGTAATAAGTTATATAATTCACATATATAAAACTTTAGGAGAATGCTGTAGTGAGAAGTGGTTTTTCTATTCTTTCTTTCAGAGGAATTAAAATCATTCCACATTCTGAACAATTTCTCTGCCCATCCATCACAATTTCAGAATGCATTGGGCAAGGAAATTTTTGTTGTTACTGGTGTGACATACCTTTTAGTTATTGAAGGTATAAGAAAACTCAATCTTTATTTTTTCCCATGCTACTGCAATCTTTCCATTATCCCCATTAGTAGCGTCAATAAAATACTGCAACCTTTCGGTATGTTCATTTTTCTTTGGCTTTACTTTTACTCTTACTATATCATCCTTTTCATCATACTCCGATGCCAAATGTTGTTTCCAGTTTTTATTAATAATCAAAGTCCATTCCTTTTTGCCGGGTATGGTAAAGAAAGCATATTTACCCGCCGGTATTTCTTTACCGTTTACAATAATAGCTTTTGGTATTTCTAATGTCGTGGCATCATGTGCACCGGTTACCCACACTTCATCAAAGGGAACAAGGCCACCCCAGATAATTCTTTTACGAACACCAGGAGAATGATAATTTATTTTTATACTGTCGCCATTGATTACTGCAAAAGCCATTGACTTAATACTTTTTTTCGTAGTGTCTTTTACAAGGTTTGGATTGTAGCAAACTTCTTCGGTTTTTTGCTGTTGTGCTTTTGCTGATAATGCAAAAGCAGATAAAACAAGAGATAAAATGAAAAGTTTAAAATAAGATTTCATGATTTATTATTTAAAAGATTATATTTTCTCAGCACTGATTATCTGAACTTCACCAAACATTGTTTTGAAGCGTTTTTTTATACCGGCATTTTCAAAACCGGCATCTGAAATTAATTTTGGCAGTAACCCCTTTGCATTTGCATCTGTTGGTTTAAAACCATCCAGTCCTCTTATTATATTAAAAAGCGTTCTTTGAACCCATGATTTTGAGTGACCAAAATCTGCAATATGTAATTGCCCGTTCTTATTTAGAACCCTGTAAATATCTGCCAGTACTTTTTGCTTTGTATCCGTATCAAGGTGGTGAAATACAAGACAGGAAATAACTCTTTCAAAACCGCTATTCTGAAACGGAAGTTTCACTCCATCATAATCGAGCAATAAAATATCTAACTTCTTTTCTTTTACTTTTTGAATTGCCTTGTCTAATATCTCTGCATCCACATCAATACCTGTTACTTTTGCCTCCGGGTATATTTGTTTTGCCATAATAGTTAATGTGGCCGTACCGCATCCAAAATCTAAAATTTTTGTACAGGGCTGAATGTGTGCCAAATCAATTAAATCCTGCTTAATTCTTTTCTCTGGCATTGTAATGCCAATTAAAAAATCATAAAGAGGTGTTAGCCATTTAAAGCGGAGTGCTGGTATGTATTTATTTTTACTCAATTCAAAAACCGTTTTTTAATTATCTCTTAATTTAGTTTTAGTATGTTTAAATATCCTGCTGTTGTGCCTGTACATATTTCCTAAGCGCTTTTTCACCAAACATTTTAAATACTACCGGTGTAACTATCATATCCAATAAAGTTGAACTTACTAAACCGCCCAAAATAACTATAGCTACCGGGTATAAAATTTCTTTACCTGGCGCTGTGGCATCCATTGTTAGTGGTATCAGTGCAAATGCTGCAACCAATGCAGTCATTAACACCGGTACCATTCTTTCCAATGAACCACGGATGATCATTTTATCGCCAAACACTTCACCTTCATGTTGTACCAAATGGATGTAATGACTTATCATCATGATTCCGTTCCGGGATGCAATACCGGTGAGTGTAATAAATCCTACCATTGTGGCAATAGAGAATACACCGCCTGTAAGCATTACCGCAATTACACTTCCTATTAATGCCAATGGAATGTTGAGCATTATTTGAAATGCAATCCTGCTGCTTCTGAAATGACTGAACAACACCAGGAAAATACCGGCTATAGAAAAGATGCTGAGAATGGTAATGAGCTTTGATGCAGATTGCTGGCTCTCAAATTGTCCGCCCCATTGTAAATAATATCCCTCCTGTAAAGGCAAATCTTTTTTAACTGCTTCCTGCATTTCTTTTACGGTACTGCCTAAATCCCTTCCCTGCACATTGGCAGAAACAACAATACGGCGCTGGGTGTTTTCATGATTCACTGCATTGATGCTATTCTCCAATTCAATTGTTGCAATTTGCTGCAAGGGAATTAATGAACCATCTGATGTGGCAATTTGTGTATTACGGATAGCATCAATATTTTTTCTTGTACTGTCATCAGTTCTTAAAACAATATCAAAACTTTTTTGTCCGTCTAAAATCTGGCTAACTACTTTACCGTTGTAAAAAACTTCCAGTTCATCCGCCACTTTGCCTACCTGCAAGCCATAACGCTGCACCGCCATTCGGTCAAGCTTAATCATGAGTTGAGGAACCATTACCTGGTTTTCGATTTGCACATCCACTACACCCGGCACATTACTTATAACAGTTTTTAATCGTTCGGCGCTTGAACGAAGGGTTAATAAATCATTGCCGAAAATTTTAACAGCCACCTGTGCTCTTACACCTGAAAGTAAATGATCGAGGCGGTGAGAAATGGGTTGACCGATATTTACTGTTACACCTTTTAGTACTGATAAATTAGTACGGATATCTTCCAATACTTTTTTTCTGTTTCTTCCACCTGGTTTTAATGCTACATCAATTTCAGAATAACTTGGTGGCTCTGCATGTTCATCCAGTTCAGCTCTTCCGGTGCGGCGTGATGTAAGCGCTACTTCAGGAACTTTCAACATTTGTTGTTCTGCAATAGTACCCAGTTTATTACTTTCTTCTAATGATGTACCGGCTGGCGCCAATACATTTACTGTAAAACTTCCTTCATTAAAAGGGGGTAAAAATTCCGTACCAAAAAACGGTACGATGCTGATGGCTGCAATAATTAAAGCGATGGCAACACCCATTACCAACTTAGTTCGCTTCAAACCCCAATTTAATAATTTCAGGTCTTGTTTTTTTAACCAACGAACAAGGCTGCTGTCTTGTTCGTGTGCAGCATCAACTACCTCACCACTCACCTCACCCCCCGCCCTCTCCTTCAGAGAGGGAGCCTTTCTCCAAAAAATCAGATTGATATGCTTTAAATGATTTTTCTTTTCCAGTAAATAACTGCACAATGCCGGTGTAACTGTAAGTGATACTACCAGCGATGCAACAATAGAAGTAATATAAGCAATACCAAGCGGTGCAAATATTCTTCCTTCTATTCCCTGTAAATAAAACAGCGGAATAAAAACCAGCACTACAATAATGGTAGCATACACAATAGAGTTTCTTACTTCGCTGCTTGCTTCATAAATAACTTTCAACAATGGCTTTGGTTTATCACTAACCCAGTTTTCTTTTAAGCGGCGATATACATTTTCTACATCCACAATCGCATCATCAACCAGTTCGCCAATTGCAATTGCCAAACCGCCCAGCGTTAATGTATTGATAGAAATATCAAAGAATTTAAAAACAATTGCTGTAATGATAAGTGATAAAGGAATTGCTGTAAGTGTGATGATGGTGGTGCGGAAATTCAATAAGAACAAAAACAAAATGATTATGACCAAAATAAATCCATCTCTCAATGCATGCTCTACATTGGTTATAGAATTAACGATAAAACTTTTTTGCTGAAATACATCTGTATTAATATGAATGTCTTTTGGAAGTGATGATTTAATTTCATCAATCGCTTTCAATACCTCATCTGTTACGGTGAGTGTACTTGAGCCCGGTTGTTTTTCAATACTGAGAATAACAGCAGGCTTTCCATTAAACGAACCATCGCCTCTTTTAATGGGGCCGCCAAATTTTACTTCTGCTACTTGTTTTAATAAGATGGGAGCCGCATTCCTGTTGGTAACAACTGTATTGGCTAAATCTTCCAGGGTATTGGCTCTTCCAATATTTCTTATCAATGTTTCCGAACCCTGGTTATCAACAAAACCACCGGTGGTGTTTTGATTGGTTAACTGCAGGGCATTATCAATATCATCAATGGACAAATTATATTGCCGCAACTTCTCACTTGAAATCAAAACCTGGTACTGCATTTTTTCACCACCAATGGGTATCACCTGACTTACCCCTTTTACACTCATCAATCTTCTGCGGATGGTAAAGTCGGCCAGAGTTCTTAAATCAGCAGGCGATGTAGTATCACTTGTTACCGCTACCATCATTATCTGTCCCATGATGGAACTGATTGGTCCCATCACCGGTGTAATGCCTTTGGGCAATTGAATGTTCTGTAGTTTCTCTGCGGTTAATTGTCTTGCCCGGTACACATCGGTTTTCCAATCGAACTCAACACACACCATTCCCAACCCGGGGCTTGCAACAGAACGTACCACTTCTACTCCGGGAGCTCCATTCAATTGTGTTTCTACCGGCAGGTTCACCTGGCTTTCCACTTCTTCAGGCGCCATGCCATTGGCTTCTAAAAAAATGGTTACCCTTGGCCGGTTCAAATCGGGCAATACATCTACAGGAAGGCTTACCAATGTAAACACACCGTACACCATCACCAGCGCCGCTAATGAAACCACCAGCATCCGGTTTTTTAATGAGAAGAGAATAAGTTTGTTCAGCATAAATTTATTTTACGTAACATGCTTTAGTAATTATAGAGGGATTTTTTTCAATGCTTCATATCCTTCATATCAGCAGCTTTACCTTCTGCAACATTCATTGTAAAATCGCTGGTGTAAATTTTCCCTTTGCTTTGAAATTGTATCCAGCCACGATATACACCTGGTTTGTCAAACGTAGTGTGTAAATCAAACTTGCCGCCTTCTACACCTGGGTGCACATGTAAATATTTTTTATCATCAAGACTCACAACTACCATGTGTGCTTTTGCGCCGAGGTAATCTTCTAAAGTTGTTACATTTACTTCTTTACCATTCAGCATTACTACGCCATTGATGTGCATGGCCATATTGGTTAAAAACTTACCGCCTTCTGGTGTAAGTGAAACTGTAAAACCATCGCCTGCTGAACCCGTTAATTTATCTGCATCATATTTTTTAGCAGCAGGCACAGTACCTGTTACTGTTACATTTAAATTGTCAACAACATGGTTACCGCCACTTGGTTTGTAATCAGCAAACAAAGTGTATTTGCCGGCTGCTGGAAATTTCTCCTTTACTGTGTAAGAACCATCCGCATTAAATTCAGGATGAATATGATCGAACCAGCTAAGGTCTTCGTTTACTACAATGAGGTGAATTTTTTTTGTGTGTTCTACATCTAATGGTACCTGCTCATTAGCATTTTCTTTGTTTTTTGGTGTAAGGGATAAGGTAATTTCCTCTTTAGGATTTACTGTTGCTGGGTTGGTGCTGAACTGCATAGATACATTGCTTATAACGCCTGCATTATCGTTATGCTCCAGTTTCATTCCGCATTTAGGACACTCATCACCTTCCTTACCGGTTACTTCAGGATGCATGGGGCAGGCATAGATATGGTCGCCACCCTCATGTGTCATTTCTGTTTTTGTTGAATCTGTTGCAGTTGTTTTTGTTTCGCCGCTGTTGTTGCATGCTGCAAAAATGGTTACTGTGCTGATGGCAAAAACCGCCATTGTAATTTTAAATACCTGTTTCATTTGTTTTTTTATTTTTTGTTTAAAGAATTATTGGTTTAAATACATCATTTTCATTTGATATACATTGGCGGTAACGATTCTTTCCCCATCTTCTGTGCCTTTATTGATGACAGTGTATTTATCGTTACTCTGTCCTTTTACAATAAAACTGATGCTGTATTGCTCTGCTTTGTCTTTTATGAAAATGGCGGGCTTCCCATTTACATCTGTTATCGCTTCATTTGGTATTATAACCTGCCGTACAACATTATTTCCAGTCATCCGCACATTTACATTTTCGCCAATCTTGAATTGTCCTTTGGGATTAATCAGCTCAAATAAAACTTTTTGCGATTGATTGCCTGTATTTACCGATTGAGCAGTGCTGACTAATTTTAATTTGTAAGTGGTAGTATCAGTATTGGATGATGTAGTGAAAGAGATGGCCGATTTCATTTTTGTAACATCATCTGTAAACACCTGGGCTTCTACAAATACCTGTTCCAAATTGGTAACTTCAAATAAAGTTTCTCCACCGCTAACTACTGCACCTATTGCATAGTTGAATGTACCTACCACACCGCTTACGGGTGAAGTGAGTGTGATCATTTTTGTACCACTGCTGTTTCTGCCTGTGTTGGCATCAAACAAAGCTTTGTTTTTCTTTGCGCTTTCGTAACGGGCTTTTGCTTCTGTTACATCTTTCTTTGCAGCAATATCTTCAATGGCTTTTAACCGTTCATATTGTGCTTTGGCCGCTTCATATTCTGCATTCACAATGTTGCTTTGAGAAATGATATCTATTTGTGTGCCTGCATCCACTTGTTGTTCAATCACCGCCACTACCTGGCCCCTGCCCACTTTTTGACCCGGTGTTACTCTCAGCGAAACTATTTTACCAGCCTGTGGTGATTGTATCACTGCTCTTCCTTGCGGAGCGGCTGTAATGGTTCCTAACAAAACGGATGATTCATTAAAATCTCCTGTGCTTATTTTTTGAGTTTGAATACTGAAAAGAAACTGTGTTTCTTTTTCTACTATAAATACAGTAGATGAGCCGCCGCCTTTTTTTCCTGCCGCATCATCGTGTCCTTCGTGTGCCGAAACAGAATTGTAAGTTGCTGTAGGTAACAGGCAAAGAAGGATAATTGCCGTTGTTGTAATTTTCCTGCTGCGGGTTTTGCTGATGAAAAACATAACGATTAACCCAATTAACAATCCTATCAGGCCAAAAAACCAGTTACTGCTATACCAATGTGCATGAGCAACTGTTTCAAGTACAGTTACCTCAAACTCTCTTCCAGCTTCAATATTATTCAATTGAATTAAATCTGGCCCTGCATAGCTATTAATATTTACAACAAGATTATATGCTTTCTTCTCCGGGAAATTTGTTTTCAGTTCATATATTCCTTTATCAATCCTGGTAATAGTTACTTTGATATTCGGATTGCCCGCATCAGTTACCTGCAAGGTTGCACTATCCAACGGTTTGTTAGTGTTGTATTCACTGATAAATAACTTTAGTATTGCTTCCTTTCCCGGAATAATCGGGCTGTATTTTACCAGCAACTCATATTTATCAGAAAATGCTTCTGATGAAAAATAGGTCATGCTTCCTGCAAGTGTTGATTTCTTTGCATCGCCGTGGTCTTCTCCGCCGTGAGCAAATGCAACCAACGGCAACCAAAATAAAAATTGAATGATTATTCTTTTCATAACGCTCCTATTAAGTATTGATAATTGATAACACTGAGATTATAGCTTCTTACTGCTTCGAGATATTTTTGATAAATGCTGTACGCATCATTGCTGTTGCGCATAAAACTGATATAGTCTATTTCACCGCTAATAAAAAAACGTTGTGAAGTGGTAATGACCTCCTGTGCTTTTCGTAAACCTGTTTGCTGATAATATTGTACCGATTGCCAATTTGTTTGCATTTCACTATTCGCATTTATCAATTGTGACGATAATTCCTGCTGCAAACCTTCCTGTTTGCTTTGAATAATCTGCTGCCCGGTTTTAGCTGCATTGATATTACTTTTATATTGACCAAACCACAATGGAATAGTGATGCCAAAACGAAAACGGTTATTCCATTTTGTGTTCCTTTCGCCCTGGTTAAAATAACCGAATGCCAAACCAGGCAATGCTTTGCTTTTTTGCAAAGCGATATTTTGTTTAGCTACTATTTGTTGTTGCTGTAATATCTGGATAAATGGATTAGACAATAAAGCAGTTGAATCAGGCATGAAAATAATTTGAGGTTGTGCTGCAGCAATCAGCAATGGCTCTACTGCAATAGCATCTTTTACTCCTGTTACCCATTGCAATTGTGCTTTCAAAGTTTTTGCTTTTGTAACAGCTTGCTGGTATTGATTATGAATTTCGCCATATTGTGTTTCTGCGAAAATTTGCTGCAGGTAATCAATTTGCCCTGCACTAAACTGCCTGATAGCCGACAACTTGATTTTTTCATACAATGTATCCTGGATGTATAATTGACTGGACAATGAATCAGCAAACTGTGCTTCGAGATACAAAACTTTTACACGGTATTTCAAATCTGCTTCAGTAAACTGCTTTTCTTTTTGGGCCACTGCAACCTGCTGTTTTTGCAAACGGTACTGGTTGCGGTAAACTGTTGGAAACTCAAAAGACTGTGTAATACTTCCTGTATAAAAATTTCCGGTGGGGCTTTCCCAGAAAAATTCAGGGTTGGGTAAATTAAAAGCAGATTTTACCAACTGTTGCTGCTGCTTTATCTGTTGTGAAGCTGCCTGGATGTTTTTATTGTTGGCTAATGCCCTGCTTACCGCTTCGGTTTCAGTAAGCACCTGCTGTGCTGCTGCTGGAAAAGCTAAAAGCCCTATAAGAATTCCAACGATACTTTTTCTGAACATATAAAATTGATTACTGTAAAACAAATAACTTCAGATTGCATAGTGCAAAATGAGAATGGGCAAAGCAGTAGTGCTTCACCGGTTTTACGATAATCAAATCTGGAAACGCTGAATGGAAATAAGTATGTCGGGCGGAGGTGGAAACAAATACCTTATAACAGGTAATTGGGGTGTTGCGGATGTTTTAAATATATCAATTTCCAAAAATGTGCTGAGGGCAGCTACGAATGCAGGGACATCAATTACAGTCCTCGCATTTTTATTCAGGTACTTATCTAAGTTTTGAAATTTTAATACATCATCATTGCAACAATCATCCTTATCTTTTTTTTGAGTTTCTTTTTCTTCCTGGTGTTGCTTTAAAGGTTCACTTTTGTGTTCGTGTTTTTTTCCATCTGCATGCACATGTGTCGCAGCTTTTACAGGCTTCGGTTGGTGATGGTGTTTTTTCCCATCTGCATGAATGTGAACAGAAGGTTCAGTAGTTTCTGCATTATGATGAGAAGTTTTAGAACCGATATTCAAACCCACTGAACAGGCAAAACCTACAACAGTATTCAAAGCGAATACGGTTAGCAGGATGGCCGCTTTAAATTGTATGGAAGTGTCCCTTTTCATTTTTCCGTTGCAAAAATAAAGTTATTTTGGGAAGTAGTGCTTTATCCCTTAAAAATAGTTACCATAAAAATAGTTACCAATAGTGTCTCAAAAGTTACAGAATTATGGAAAGAGTTTATAGTATTATGAGTGTTCTAACACATTAATTGCAACAGTCCTTCTTTCTTACAAAAATGGCTTTGAAAACCCGCCATAATAATTGCTTTATTAATTTTACTACTGTCATTTAAAATAAAGTTACTATTGTTTTACCAGTCATTACACTTACATACTGTTCATATCATGTCCCGACATCGGATTAACAGCTTTTTTAAAACCCGGGCCAGCGATATGATTTATAGATGCCGTTGTATTTGCTTTTTGAGATTCGGATTATTTTATAGTAACCAGAAATTCAACCCGTATCGTTTCCCATGCTACCGCTATCTTTCCGCTATCCGCTTTTCCCATTTCAATAAAATTGGGCATTTTTTGTTGGCTTTATTTTTATTCTTACCACATCCTCTTTTTCATCGTATTCAGTTGCCAGATGTTGTTTACAGTTTTTATTGATAATAACTGTCCACTCTTTTTTACCGGGGATTGTAAAGAAGGCTTATTTACCGGCTGGAATTTCTTTTCCCCCAATAATATATGCTTTCTTCATTTCAATTGTTGTTGCATCATGTGTACCGGTAACGCAAGGGTCATCGGGATAGTTGAAAATTTTTCCGGGTTCTGCATTATATTTTTCGGTTCGTGAAATTGTTTTCATTTAACGTTATTTTTTTGTATCCATTCAAACAACTGTAATGCATCTTTTTTCATAAACAGTTGAGTACCCTGGTTCATAATAGCAGCAGTGCCACAGGCTACTCCGAACTGTACGGCTTCCAGCAATGTTTTGTTTTCTTCTAACATCCACGTAATACCGGCCACCATACTATCGCCAGCGCCAACCGTACTCAGTTTCTTTACAGTGGGAGCAGGAATTCTTCTTTCCCCATTTTTTGTTACAAGCAAAGCTCCTGATGGTCCCATGGAAACAACAATAACTTCACAATGGCCTTTATTAATAATTGTTTTTGCGGCATCATCAATTTCAGATAACTGCAAAAAATCTTTTCCTGCAAGGAAACTGAGTTCAGATAAATTTGGTTTTAAAAGATAAACCCCCTGCTCAAGTATATGCCGCAAGGGTTCGCCGGAAGTATCGGCAATAAATTTAATTTTTTTTTCTTTTGCAATAGCAGCAATCCTTGCAGGAAATTCATCCGGAACATTTGGTGGCAGGCTGCCGCTAAACACGATGATTGAAGGATTAGTTTTTTTTATTACCTCCAGGCATGAATTTATTTCTGATTCACTCATTGCAGTGCCTGGCATAACAAACCGATATTGATTATTTGTTGTTATTTCTGTAATGCTGAAATTTTCTCTTGTATCTCCATTAACAGGAACAGCATGAAATGCAATACCACTGTCTGAAATAATTTGCTCTAATATTTTCCCATTCATTCCTCCCGATGTAAAAACAGCAAGACTCTCCCCTCCTAATTCTTTTATGGCTTTACTAACATTAATACCTCCGCCACCGGCTTCTACTTTCATTCCGGAGCAACGCATCTTTTTTTCCGGAACTAATTTATCCGTAATGATACTTTTATCGAGTGTTGGGTTGATGGTTATTGTAAGAATCATAAAATAATTTCAAGCATAACATTTACATATTACTACATCTTCATTCCTTCCATCGGATTAACACCTTTCTTAAAAATATATTCGCTATTGAGTAAATAGGCGCCGGTAATGACCACCAAATCACCTGGCTGCAATCCGCTTCTTATTTCTATTATACTACCTTCCTCTGCACCCACCTCAACCATTATGTTTTTGAAAGTATTTTTTCCTGTTTGTATCCATACTGTTGCCCCTTTAGCATCACGGATAACTGCATCAACAGGTAATGTAAGAGAGGAACGTTTTGAGCCACTGAGGTAAACATAAGCTGACATGCCTGGCTTTAGTTTGTTATTTTTATTTGGAATGGAAACCCGTATTAAGTTAATCCTTGATTCGGGTACAATCTCTGGGTTAATAAAACTGATCCTTCCATTGATTGCTTCATCTCCCAATTCAGGAATACGAACGATGGCTGAGGCGCTTTGCTGAAATTGTGAAAACTGTGAAGTATATACTTGTGCTTCTGCCCATAATGTAGAAAGATCTGCTAATTCTACAATGGTGCCACCTTCCATAACATAGTCGCCCTGCTGCACATTCAAAACAGTGATATATCCACTGTAAGTACTGTAAAATGTTGTGGTGGGATTCGCTTTTCCTCCCTGCTCAAGCTGTGTAATTTGAG